>JAJRUA010000440.1 GCA_024278035.1 Planctomycetota bacterium
AAAGTCAGAAACAAAGGCCAATAAATCTAGCCACAGAGATCAGAGAGAACACCGAGTGCTAGAAACAAAGGTTTCTCTGAGTGCTCTGTGATCTCTGTGGCAAATTTTTTTCTTCTTTTCGCAACTTTGCAATCGTCCTGGGTCAGTCAGGCCTTGAGCCAATCGGGAGGTTTTCCTATAAGATGGGACCTGCTTTTTTCCGGGGTTTCACCCACCATCGTCCGTTTGCAGTTGAGTGGTACCACGTACCAGCGAGGAATTTACCATGGTTCGGCTAATCTTGCCGGCTCTGATAGGGACACTTGTAATCGGAGTTGGTCAAACACGAGCACAAGAATTTCCCTACGTTGCGTTTGTAACAGAAGCCGACGCCTACGTCCGCAGCGGGCCTAGCCAGAAATACTATCCCACACAACAGTTGCCCCAAGGGTTTGCTGTCGAAGTCTATCGACACGACGGCGAAGGTTGGTGCGCTGTTCGACCTCCGGCCGGAAGCTTTTCTTGGGTCGCTGCCCATCAAGTGCGTCTCACCAACCAAGCCATTGCCGAAGTAGCAACCGAGGGAGTGGTCACGCGCATCGGAAGCACTCTCTCGCCAACTCGAAGTACGGTCCAAGTTCTATTGCCAAAAGGCGAGCGTGTCGAAGTCTTGCCGAACGCGCCAACCGACAAGCCTGGGTGGCTGAGAATCACGGCCCCAGCAGGCGAGTTCCGATGGATTGCCGCAAAATATTTGTCGCTAGAGCCGCCAGTCGAAGTTGCTCCCCCCCTGCCCTCAGGGCTCGGATGGGAAAATCCAGCCAACGCGAACAGGATCGAAGGAACGACTACGGTACAAGCTCCAAACGCATTCGGTCACCTCCGTAAAACTAAGGGGCTACCAGCAGCCAATATGGCCATGCAACAACCACAGAAAGAGGCGACCGGCAGCTTACCGTTCGGAACGTCCAACCATAGAACCTCGACAAACTTTGCTTCCGAATCAATAGACGTCGTGGCTGGTTCGCCAGCGGAGGTGCAAATGGCTCGGTTTCCGACTCAAGATAACGTCATATCGACATCGACGTTATTTGATCAGTCGTTGCCCGTACAACAAGTTTCTGGTCAAACCAAAACAACCTTGCTCCCGAACGGTTTGCCTTCTTCCACACAGTTTAGTTCTGACGGATTGTCTGCTTTCGACAGATCGCTAGCCGAGCGGCTCGAAGAGTTGAAGCTCCGATTATCACAAACCGTGACCCAGCCCCAGCAGGAATGGCACTTTGAACAACTTCGGTTCGAGGCGAATAACTTGTTGGAAAAATCAGAATCCCCTGAGGTTCGTTCTCAAGTGCGAAACCTCCTCGACCGGGTAACGCGATTTGAAAAGGTGCGCCTAGGTTACGAAAAAATCGCCAATGAAAGCGCCGTCTTGAAAGCGTTTGAAGAGCAACCCAAACCACTCGAACAACCCGAGATAGCAAAGCAAACGAAGCCCGAAGATCTGACGGGCATGTCTTCTAAGATTCGCCAAATGGCGAGACAAGACCTAAAATCTCCGGTCCAAAAAGTGAGCCCTGATACTCCCACGTACGACGCGGTTGGGCTTCTGAAGCCTGTCAGTTCGAAGCGAGCCTCGGCCCCACAGTATGCTTTGGTCGACGAGCAGGGAGAAGTTGTTTCCTTTATCACGCCCACGCCTGACCTCAACCTCAAGCCCTACCTTGGGCGGCAAATTGGAGTACGCGGCAAACGAGGGTACATGTCAGAGTACCGACGAGCCCACGTAACCGCGGCACAAGTCTCGCCAATCAAAGAACGCATTCGTCGGTAGCCGTAGAAGGAAGAGCTTTATCGGACCTGACGCATAATCTTCGAGGCCAGTTCCGAGACACGATTATCTTGATCTTCGACGGCCAGTTCACGAGCGAGCTGAAACAACTTCGGGTCGTTCGTTGTGGCCAGAGCCGTGAGTGCTTGTAGTCGGATATCGGCTTCGTTGTCTTTGAGCAACCAGCGCAACCAACGACGGGCATTATCGGCTGGCAGGTGGGAGAGCGTTTCGATCAGCCGGTTACGATCTTCGACTCGGGGCGAAACCATCAAATGGGCTAGTGGGAATTCCGAGTTTGCGAATCCTCTTTCACGAAGCACAATGCGGATTGAACCGGCTTCGTATCGATCCGCCTCAACGAGCTGAGCGAGGAGAGATTCGGTAGGAAGCGTCCGTAAGGTTTTCTGCCGCTCTACCATTTCACTCGGAGTAGGAACAATGACCACCTCGGCGGCTTCTTCGAGGGGCCGGTGAAACTCAGGAAGGAGAGGAGCCGCAAGCCGATTTTCAACCGCGGCTAAAGGGGCTGGTGTTGCGGGTTGGTCGCTCCAATCGGCCGACCAAGGGGCAACTTTTGGATGCGAGGCTGCCAGAGGAGGCATCGACTTCGTCAAGGCGGCATCGGGATCTGACGAGAGAGTCGAAACTTGGCTTTCAAGCTTAACTGTTTGGCGTTGTTCCTTCTGCGAAAACAAATCGCGATAACCTTCGCTGGTAACAGCAAGTAAGTCGAAAGGGACGTCAGGAACTTTTGACTTGCTCTGCGGATCGCTCAATCGTTGTGCAATACTTGGAAAGGTCCGTAGCCGTGGCCCTTGTGCCGGGTTGGAGACTAAGATGCGATCGCATGCTTCCAAGAGCTTGGCTGCTTCCTGTGGCGAAAGCGTTTCGGCAAGGTGGGTCATGCGAATTGCCAAGCTTGCTGCCCAACGATTTCCGGAAACGTCGAATTGATCGGCATAGGCGCTCAATGCTGTCGCGAGCTCAATCATTGGAGCCGCAAAATCAAAGTGATCCTCGGTGCGGGCTCGAATCTGCCAGGCCGCAAAGTTTTCGTTGATCGTTTGCCTCGCCGAAAGGGCCACGCTTGTGCGTTGAGAGCTAGCGACGACGACCAACGGATCGAGGGCTGGCAATCCCAAGCTCGCAAGACGCCGAAGAGGCTCAGTTGCTCCGCCTTGGCTGTTGGTTTCGATGCCTTGGGCTATCTGATGAGCCAGCATTCGTTGGTTCCACCGCGAAATTTCGGGCAGCGCACGCCAGGTAAGCGTCGAAATTACGGCCACCGTTGCGGCAAGTGTGAGCAGCCGTTTTGTTTCGCCGCCAAGTCGCATCGATCATCACCTTTGTTTGAATCTTCAGAACGCTAAGACAGGGATTGTCTTGAAACTGAGACCGGCACACAAGACCGCCCTCCCTCCTTCGGCCGTTTTCTTCCTCCAGTGCTAGCAGCGTAAAGAATTCTTCGGTCGGAAATGCTGGGGGAAGCCCCTCTTGCAAGCCGAAATAACTCTACAACCCGCATAGCTTCTCAGATGCAGCGGGAACATTACCGGGGGGAATGTATGCACGGCTGTGAAGAGAGCGTGTCTGGCAATAGGCTTCGGCTGAGGCTATGCGCCAACCAACTTCTGTTGATGCTAGCAGCGTGGGTTGCTGTCATCGTCGCTGCGACGCTCGCGAACGCTGAAGGGGGGACTCAGGCAACGACAGCGAAGTCTGCCCGGCTTGAAGCGATGCGAGCCATCCCGATGGAAAAAGTCGATACGAGGTATCGGTCTGCTGTTAAGCAAGTGCTTAATGACAGCAGCCTTTATCGCCGTTTGCCGACTCAGACGTTTGCGTGTGAGCCAAAGTTGTTCACGTACATGATGCAGAATCCAGAATCGCTTGTCGAAATCTGGCGAAGGCTTGGAATCACCCGTATTGAGTTGAAGCGAATCGGAGGAAGCTCTTTTCGACTTACCGACAACTCAGGAACAACGGGCAAGCTAACCATTGTCGAGCAAAACTGCGACGATCGTGCGCAAAATCGAATCGTGATGTATGGCGAAGGGGCTTACGAGGGCAAACCATTCCGTCGTCCGGTCAAGGCACAGTGTGTGTTGTTACTTCGTAGCGGCTCGATGAAGGAAACCAACGATCGCGATTATGTGGCGGCAAGGCTCGACACCTTTATTCACATCGACCGGGCTAGCATCGAGCTGTTTGCCAAGGCCGTTCACCCGCTCGTAGGCAAAACGGCGGACCGAAATTTCACCGACACCTTGCAGTTTATTAGCAGCTTTTCTCACGCCGCCGAGACACGTCCCGAGACGGTTGAACGCTTGGTATCTGGCTTGCCCGACATCTCTCAGGAATCTCAAAACAAGCTGATTCAGATTGCTTATCAGTGTGGCATAGAGTCGTCGGACGAAG
>JAJRUA010000441.1 GCA_024278035.1 Planctomycetota bacterium
CTCGCAAGGCGCGAATCCGAGCCTCCGCCTGACCAATGCCCGGGCTGTTGGCAACTGCCATTTGCTCAAGCGTCTCCATCGTCAGCCCCTCAGACGACGGTGACGATAGAGCCTCCGATGATTCGTAGGCGTCGTCCCCCTTAGCGGGAATCTCTGTAAGCGTCTCCGGCTGGGCCAGCTCATAGGCCACCTCTTGCTCGTAATCTACCTGCGACACTTTTGCCGCCGGATCGGTGCCCTTGGCTATCTCCTGAGCGGAGGAATCAACCGGCTCAACGGCTACGAAATGATTCTTTTGAGGAGGCCCCAAGGCACAGCCCGTTATCAATAAAAGGGCCGGAAGAAGCGACGCTTGTTTTGCTTTTGTGAACATACTTGTATCTCTCTTCACTGCTTATATGAATTGGACTTCTGGACGGTACGATTAAACAGTACGACCAAGGACAAAATAGCTCGACAACACAAAATCCTGAGTGTCAAGCAATGCTGTAGAAGACGCGCATCGCAAGCCGAAGGGCTTACGCGCGAGAGAGATCAAATCAAGAATCGACAAAAGATTGCACAGCGTCTCGTCGCCGACGGCCCTCGAACGCAAGAGACTCCTGCGGCTTGATCTAGCGTCGGGTCGCTTGCCGCTCTTACCGCCAAGAGGTCAAGAGATGGTCCCATTCCGGCGCCTTGCGGCGAAGATTCAACAAGCTCTGGGGCGCTTGCCGGCTGTCCGAGTGGCTCGGGTGCTTGGTGGCACCAGCACGTCGCGGGGCAAGGACCAGTCCTGCTCGGACCCGTCACCTTCTTGCCAATCGTTGATACGGAGGGCCTTGATGGAGCAGAGCACACACGATCACAACTGCAAGCCCTCACGCTGCCAATCGTTGTCTCGCTATCAACCCAACTGGAGTGACAATCGAATAGAAAACAGTAGGCAGGCCCCTGCTGGATGCCCGACAACAAAACCAGCGCGATGGCCAACTGGCCAATCGTTCGCTTCAGGTTGTTGTTGCGGTAAAACATAACCGATTGCTTGGTCAAAAGAGAACCGCTTTTCCACTCGCGGCTATGTTGGATAAATCGGCTGAATAAATGTCTAGCCCAAAAAAAACTGGACCTTTCTTCCTTCCCTTCGGAAAATCCTGGAGATGCTAGCGGTGACTTTCCGGATTGGCTGCCTACTGGCCTACCACCGGCTTCGTAACCAAGTACCTCGACGCAACCGCCGAATGGCACGGGTTGCCACAATCGTGAGTGTACGGCAAGGGTGATGGAGGGCAGTACTGGCATTGAACACGGCACTCAGAGTAACTGTGATAGGCGGGCGCGCAGCCCCCGGCAATCAACAGTACAAAAATCGAGAGCCATCGTTGACGGCCCGCTCTATTTTTTGTTTTCATCGAACGCCACTTCCTATTCAGACGTAGGGTCCGCTGAGCGGACCATTGGAGGTTGTTTAATGTCGGGGCAGCAACTTTACTCTCCGCGGACCATCTATCGGGTTCATCGGTAGGCTTACGCCCACCGCTCGCCAAACATCGCTAATTCAGGCGGTTTTTCCCGTTCGAGTCGTTTATTTTTGGGTATCCGAAACGGAGTCGGGCTGCGCTAGCGGGAGCGTCTCGGTTTCCTCTTCGGCCTCGACTTCTTCTTCTGGTTCGGCTTCCTCTGGTAGCTCGGCAGCGAGAACCGTTTCCGGCAAAAGTTCGCTGTAACCACCCACAACTCGTTCCAATTCTGCCAGAGTTTGGCGGAAGGAGGCTTCCAGGCGGCGGTAGTTTACTTCGTAACGCAACAATTGTCGCCAGTTATCGATGAGTTGGAGAAAATCGACTTCGCCAACATTGTAGGCTTGGTTGGATACTTCGAGCGTTTGACGTGCCTTGGGGAGAATGTCTTCGCTAAAAAGCTCCAGCATCTTTTCTTGACTACGAGCCTTGGCAAAGAGATCGGTCACTTCTTCTAGCGTGCCGTCCCGCAGTGAATCGTACTTGCGGGCTGTCGAAACGACGCGAGCTTCTGCGGAGCGTACAGAGGAGTCAAGCCGCTTTCGGTAGAGGGGCACATTCACACCCGCACTCAGCAAGAACGAGTCGCGTCCGTTCGTGACGGGGCTCACACCTGCACTGGCTACGTCGATCCATGAGAGCCCGAGCGTTAGGTCCGGTTTGTAATCGAGGCGCGCCAACGTGACCGCGTTCCTATCTCTCTGCAAGGCGGCCAATTGAGCGTGAAGTTCGGGGCGATCTGCTACCGCTTGCTGCTGTAGGCCTTCTAAGTCACGAGGGGCTTGCTCCTCGTCCAGGTCGTCGAGAGCAAGAACAGGTGTCTGTGGCGCAATATGAAGGAGCCGGGCTAAGCGAGCTTGGCCACTGATGAGCTGTTGCCGAAGGAGGATGAGATCATTTTCGATCGTAGAGACTTCCAGATCGGCTCGCAAAACGTCCTGCTGGCTGGTTCTGCCCGCTTTGTAACGGGTATTGGCGACTTCACGAATCTCGACAAGCAGCTCTTGCTCGTCTTCCGTCACAGCGACCGTTTGCTGGAGATAGTAGAGTTCGTAATAGGCTTGCTTGACCTTGGTGATCGTCGCCAACTCAACGGCAGCAAGCTCAGCGCGGGCCACATTGGTTTGCGATTCGGCCCAGCTCGCTTTGGTATCGAGTTTGCCAAACATCAAGAATTTCTGATTGGCTGAGACGATCAACTCTTGCTGACCCGCCGCGGTCTGAACGGGCTCGGGCTGGGCGGTCACTTTCAGCGTAGGATCGGGCAGGCTCGCAGCGACGGGCACCTGATGGGCCAACGATTCCATCGTCTTGCGGGCCGCCTGAATCTCCGGATTCTGCGAGATCGCCATTTGGATGTACGCATCCACAGGATGAGGCCCCGCCAGCTCTTCAAGCGAGGGAGCCGTTACGGGAACCTCAACGGGCGAGTACCGGGCTTGCTCAATGGCTTGAGCGACGCGGGCGTACTCAGGATCACGAATTTGCTTGGCCGTACGACAGCCCATCGCTACGACAGCGAGGACGAGTAGCCAATAAACCGGTTGCTTGGCCATCCTTGGCCCCCCTTCTGAAATGAAAACGATATCACTACGAATATCGGGAAAAACCGACCTACCAGAGCACGTAATACAGCCCCGGAAATCGCTAAAATTCTCAAGGAGGTCGGTTTATTGCTGTTGTTCTGATTAGGCAAACTGTGCTGTCGGCTGGACAAGCCAGCAGTGGCCTCGGCGATGTCTTTCTTCGAAAATACGATACCTGAGGTTCTAGCCACTTCTGAAATCTCCGGGGCCCGTGTTTCGATAAAAGGGCGGGCACCCGGCTCGTCTACGGAAACGCCGCGGGCCTTCATGGACGAACGGCCTTGTCGTGTGCGTGTGACTAGCGACCCTAGCTTCCCCGCCATAGCCGCTTCGCCACACGCACACTTTCAAGCCGTCGTGATCTTATGTCCGTCAGTGAGAGTGCCCAGACCCTGCATGGGAATGGCCTGAGCCTGAGTGGTCGTGCCCTGAGTGATCCGCTTGCGGCGCATTGCCCTTGGCGCTCAGCGCTGACGCATAGAGATCATCAATGGCTCGTAGGTAATTTTGTGGGTCGGCGATTATTTTCTTATCGCAACCGGGACAACAGATATAAACAATCTGGCCCTCAACGAAGGTCCACTTGGGGTTCTTAGGCAAGTTCTTCTTCATGACGGGACAGATTCGCTGGGCCGTGGCGTAGTTCGAGTGGATGGTGGCCCAGTGCTCTGGCTTGATTTGCTTACCAAGGCACCCTTTGCAGCAAAGAAAGACCGTCTCTTCACCTACCTGCACCTTGATCGGGTCGCCCATCGACCCGAGCGCTTCACCTGAAACAGGGCAGATCGCTTGGACGGCGGCCCGCAGTTGATCGCGTCTCACCTGCTCCCCGCCGGCGGGCATTTGCCCTTGTGCCACTGCAAAGGGGGCAAAAACCGTGGTTAAAGCAACAGCCAACATCAGACTCAAAATCTTCATCTCATCTCTCCTTACAAAAGTTAGTTGGATTCGATCCGAATCCAGTAAAATTCAACGCAGATCCCCATGAGGGGGTCTGCCCACACATCAAGCTTTCTCATCAAGCCGCAGGCGATACGGTCGATCCGACCGCCTCCTCTTGGTCCTCGATAATCTTTGCTTCTGTCCAGTACTCATCTTCAAAACCGGCACGCATTTTGAACTCCACGTAGGCGGAATAAAGCGTCGGGACTATAAACGTCGTAAACGGTTCGATCAGCATTCCACCGAAGATGGGCAAGGCCATGGCCCGCGCCACGTCGGCACCTCGCCCGGTGGAAATCAAAACGGGAATCAACGCAACGATGGTCGTCACTGTGGTCATCATGCAGGGCCGAATACGTTTGAGCCCCGCATCGTAGATGGCGTTCCGTACGTCTTCGACATTGCGAAGCGTGCGGCGGTTAAGCGTATCACGCATGTAGGTTGCCATAACAATGCCGTCGTCCGCAGCCAGTCCGAACAACGCAATGAAACCGACCCACATGGCCGTATTCATTTGCACGCCCATCACGGCTACGGCAATCATGCCTCCCGCCGCCGCGAAG
>JAJRUA010000442.1 GCA_024278035.1 Planctomycetota bacterium
CCGGCGTACGCTTCGACTTTGGCTTTGAGCTTTTCAACGCCCCAGCTTTTTACGAGGTATTTGAGGCGTGCCGTTTTCCGGTCCGATCGGTTGCCGAAGTCGCGTTGCACTTTCATCACCGCTTCGCAGGTAGAAATCACCTCCGATGCCGGTGCGTAGCAGAGAGGCTCGGCCACCGCTGCAAAGGTCTTCTTTGCGCTCGGGGTTCGGCCAAAGCCCCCCCCGACCAGCACGTTGTAGCCAACGATCCGTTCCTCGGCTCCTTCTCCCTCAGTGATTGCCAGCAGGCCCACATCATGCGAGTAGACATCCACCCCGTTATCGTACGGTAGCCCGATGCCAAACTTGAACTTTCGTGGCAAGTAGGTCGCACCATAAATCGGCTCGACACTATCGCCATCTTTGATGCCGCTGGAGGGTCCACCGACTTGTTCCCTGGTTCCTGTCTCTAGATCGGTAAGCCACAGTTCGTGGTACGCTCCGGAGCGTGGCTTGAAGTGTTCCTTAATCTCTTGCGTCAAGTCTTGGATCGCATCGTAAACGGCGTTCTTGATCGGAACGGGCGAGCACATCACATTGCGACACACATCGCCACAAGCGGCGAGCGTCGTTTGCTGCACCTCATTGACACGAGCAATGTAATGCTTGAGATTTTCCTTGAGCACGCCATGAAGCTGGATGCCTTGACGTGTGGTGAGGCGGATCGTTCCGTTACCGATTTCGTCGCACAGATCGAGCTGCCGAAGCATTTGTTCGCTATTGATCCGACCGCCCGGAATCACCGAACGGATCATCATCGAGTAGTATTTTCCGCCCGGCACGCCTGCCGCCTTGGCCTCTTTGCGCCGATCACGGTCGTCCTGTTCGTAGGTGCCATGGTGCTTGAGAAGCTGCATCGCTTCGCCGGTGAAATTCGCCAGGCCATTGGTCATTTCCTCCGCTATCGGGCCGCGTAAGTAATTGCTGGTGGCCTTGAATCCCTCGACAGCCGATAGTTTGGGCTTCTCTGTAGCAGCGTCGCTCATCGTCGTGATCCGATCTTCTTCAAAAGGTGGCGGTGCGAAATTGCGAGGATGAAAAAACCTCACAGAACCCGTAAGCATACAGGGCTCTCGCCAGGAGAACCACACGGGCTTCCTAGCCGTCGGCGATAACCGGCGCGAAGGCCCCACTCCGACGGCTTCCGTCGGCGGCTAGGATTTTAGGCCCGCTTGGCAGTAGATTGAGGGGCGAAATGGCTGATCCTTCCCCCGAAAACGCTGACCCAGCACGCCTGACGCTCGCCATTTGGCTTGCGACAGGCTTAGGCGTGAGCCGGGGCGTTCCTGCCCCCGGCACCGTAGGGGCAATTTGGGGGATCCCCCTTTATCTCGCTATCGCCCAGATTCCATGCCAATCTGGTCAAGTCGCTGCGGTCGCAGTTTTGATCGCCGTCGGCATCCCGATTTGCACCCGGGCGGCAAGCGACCTCGTACGTCTCAACCCTGAGACCGACGGCAAAGACCCGCAAGAAATCACTTGGGATGAGTTCACCACCGTCCCGATGGTTTATCTTTGTGCCCCTGAGGCTTGTCATTGCGCGCTATGGCTTGCCACAGGATTTGCACTGCACCGACTGTTTGACATTACCAAACCTTGGCCCTGTTACTTGTTAGAACGCTTACCTCGCGGCTGGGGTATCATGCTAGACGACGTCGTGGCCGCCCTCTATGCCGGAGCCTGTTACGCCCTACTCTGGCACTTTTTTGGCGCCCCCGCTTGAACTCGCACTGCACTACTGCCACCAATTTTTCCCACCAACTTATGCCCCCCGCCCAAATCATTGATGGCAAACAACTTGCCTTAACCCTCCGCGCAGAAATCGCCGAAGGCGTTGCGAAACTCAAAGCAGAGCGGGGCATCACGCCCTGCCTAGCGGCGGTGCTGGTCGGTGACGATCCGGCAAGCCAAGTCTATGTCCGCAACAAAGAACGAGCTTGCAAGAAAGCTGGTATCGCCAGCCAAATGCACCGGCTTACCAAAGAAACAACCGAAGCCGACTTGCTGGCCCTGGTTGAGCAACTCAACGCCGACACGCTGGTTCACGGCATTTTAATCCAACTGCCGCTACCAACGCAGGTCAACACCACACGGGTGCTCCGCGCCGTTTCGCCCAAGAAGGATGTCGATGCTTTCCACCCGGAGAATGTCGGCCTCATGGTGCAGGCACAGCCCCGGTTCTTGCCCTGTACGCCCCACGGCGTTTTACAAATGCTGCGTCGTAACGGAATCGAAACGGCTGGCAAACATGCCGTGGTTCTCGGACGGAGCGACATTGTTGGCAAGCCGCTCGCGATCCTGCTTGCCCAAAAAGGGTGGGACGCCACCGTCACCCAGGCCCACAGCCGCACCGCGGACCTGCCTGCCGTCTGCCGATCGGCCGATCTGCTGATCGCTGCCGTCGGGAGGCCCCACTTCGTCAAGGCCGACTGGATCAAGCCGGGAGCCGCGGTCATTGATGTCGGCATCAACCGAACCGAGGAAGGGCTGGTGGGGGACGTGGATTACACTCCGGCCGCCCAGGTCGCCGGATGGATTACGCCCGTCCCGGGGGGGGTGGGGCCAATGACAATCGCCATGCTTCTGCACAACACGCTGACCGCCGCTAGTGAGTGAAAGGGGCGCCGACGAATTGCCTAGAAAACTAGTGACGCCGCGGCCCGAAAGTGGTATCCTGTCAGGCCGGTTCTTTTCCCACAGGCTTTTTCCACGCCCCATCCAAGGCTTTTCTGATGAGCGCTACGTCCAACAGCTTCTCTCTTGGCCGACTTCTCAAGGTTTTGCTGCCGATCGCCCTGATTGCGGTTGCCATTAACTACTCACTTCCTGGCTTTGAAAAGGCTCTGGAAAAGGCGGCTCAAGAGGATCTTGAAGAGAACATGCTCGACAAGTTGCTTGGCGATCAAACGCAGGAGCCTTCAGATAAAATCGAGTTTACCGACGCGGATGGCGATCTCCTTGCCGATGCTCCGGCAGAAGGGGTGGTTCCTGAGCGGCTCCTTTTCTCCTATATCGCTGATCCCCAACAAACGGGTGGCGCCGAAACCTGGGCCGATGTCATGGCCGCACTGACCGAAGCAACCGGCTTGCCGATCGATTATGTCCACTATACGACAACCCAAGATCAGCTTGCGGCGATGGCACGTGGAGAACTTCACATCACGGGCCTCAACACGGGGGCCGTGCCTACGGCCGTAAAACTGGCGGGCTTTGTCCCCATTTGTACTCTCGGCCATGAGGACGATTCTTTTGGCTACACCATGCAATTCATCACTCGTGCCGACAGCCCCATCGATTCGCCCGAACAAATTCGCAAACTCAATTACGACAATGCGGCCAAAACTGAGGAAGGGAAGAAGCCAGTAGCACAAAGGTTTGTCTTTACTCGGCCCGACTCGAACTCTGGTTTCAAAGCAGCCCTTATCTTGCTGATGACCGATTACGGACTTCAGCCCGAGCGGGACTATCAGTGGGGCTTTAGCTTTGGACATGAAGCGTCGATCCGTGAAGCCATCGCAGCGGAGAATACGCTTCCCCCCATCGCTCCCGTGGCGAGTGACATTCTGGAGCGAATGACCAACGATGGCGAAGTGCGTGCCGAGGCGTACAAGATCATCTACGAGTCAGAGCGTTTCCCTCCTGCTGCAATAGGCCATGCCCATAATCTTAACGCCGAGCTTCGTAGTAAAATTGCCGAGGCCTTGCTTAATTTCGACTGGAGCGGCACCAGCGTTTCAAAAAAATACGCCTCATCAGGCGTCTCCAAGTTCGTCTCCGTCAACTACAAAGACGATTGGGCAAATATCCGTCGTATCGATGACGCTGTTCGTAAGGCGAAGGCCACAAAATAGAGAAGCCTATCCCACGGGTCCACGTTGTCGCCTTGCCTCGTACAGAAGAATCGCAGCCGTGGCAGAGACATTCAGACTGTCGGCGACCCCCGCCATTGGTAACGAAAGGGTTGTCACATTGGCCTCGTTCCAACCGTCGGTGAGCCCCTCCGCTTCGCTACCGAGAACGATTGCTGTCGCTCCTGATAAGTCGGCATCACTGTAGCAGGTCGGTGCTTCTGGACGCGTCGCGTAGGTTTGCAAACCTTGCTCTGCTAGCCACGTTCGCGTTTCATCGGCCGTTGCGACGGCCAGGCCTTGCCGAAAGACGGCTCCGATACTCGCCCGAATCACGTTGGGATTGAACAGATCGACCCGCGTATCGGCAACAATCACCGCATCAGCGCCCGCTCCGTCTGCCGTGCGCAGGATTGCCCCCAAGTTACCCGGCTTTTCGATTCCTTCAATCACTACCACAAGCGGATGCTTGGGTAGTGTCAGATCGCGCAATCCTTGTGTCCGCGCTTCGGCAACTAACACAATATCATCGGCTCGTTTGCCGAAAGCGAGTTTCTCAAAGGCATCACTCGCGACGGTCCAGATCGGTACGCCACAGCTTTGCAGCTCGGCTAGCGTTTTTTCTGTCCGCGGACCATCGCAAGCGACATCGACAAAGGCTTCAATGGGCGTAACCCCTGCTTCGAGCGCCCGTAAGGTCTCCCGTGCGCCATCGACCAGCAGGCGGCCCGTTGCCCGACGATCGCGGCCATTGCGCAATCTGGCCGCCTCTTTTAAGCGAGGATTGTGACGGCTCGTAATGTTGGGAGATTCTTCTGGCATGTGTTGTCCTTTTAGCCCCCGGGGCTAAAAGGGTCACTGACCCGGGGGAATCTCCTCCCAGAGTAACCGACCAAGCCTCGGTCGGCCATTCACCGGCAAGTCCTATTCGTTGCCCACCGCAACTGCCGGGGCTCCATTTTTTGGTGCCAGTTCAAAGTAGATTCTCTGCCCACTCACGGTTATCCACCCCGAATCTTTGGCGCCGTCATCCGTGAGGTTTTCCATCGTCTTGTACGCGGATCGAAGTTCTGGAGAAAGAGCCCCTGAAACAAGAATCGAGACGCCAAAATGGTCCGCATCGGTTCCTGGCCCGTTCCAGTCGTAGTAACCGCCGAAGGGACCTACTTGGGTGAACAGACTCTCGGGAAGATAGCCCAGGAGATCGCTCGGCATGCCCCCCGTCACGACGTCGTCCGGAAACCGTCCATGTTCAGCCGCAAACATTTCTGCTGCGTCAAAAATCGTCCGCACATTGGCCAAGACTGTCGCCGCCTCGGACTCGGCAGTCACCTTAAAGAGCCTGGGCACGGCAATCCCCGCCAAAATGCCGAGGATCAAAATAACCATCACCAACTCAATGAGTGTGAAGCCACGGGGCCGGTGTTGTTGAGAGGCAATCGTCATATTCTTAGAGCTGCGCGTAGAAATCCATCAAAAGGATAGGACACCTTATGATGGATTCCACGGGCGAGTTACGCAGGCTGTACCAATGATGCGGCTCTTGGAACAACTCGTAGCTGAACCATCAGCCACAACAACGTGCGTCTGACTTGCGCTAAGAACGGCGACCTGCCACCCCTATTACGAAAGTTCCCAAAATGAAGAGCGTCGCCGTCGTCGGTTCGGGCATCATTGCCGTAGTGAATTTTATCTCCGTAAAAATGGCATAGCCCGACGATCCATCGCCGGCAGAAAAGCTGCCGCGAGGATCGTTGGTCTCATTAAAGAATACGAGAGCAGCAACGTACTCTTTTCCCGGTTCGAGAGTGCCACCGGGAATAAACTTGCTGGTCAATGCGGGGTTCTCTTCCGCAATCACATCAAAATCTCCCGCGACATCTTCGATAAAGATTTCCACGTTGTTGACATTCGTTCCCGAAACATCGTCCCAGGCAAGCGTCAGGTCTTGCGAAGAATCAAAGCCTTGCAAGGTTTCGTACAGCGTCCCCGAGAAGAAAGGGATCGGCGTGGGGTAGCTCCCCGAGAAAGCGATTGATTCACTAACCGTTCCTACGGATGTTTGTACGTCAATCGAGTAAGCATTTCCATCCGGTATCGCAGCATCAAGGGCCGCATCGCTGGGGAA
>JAJRUA010000443.1 GCA_024278035.1 Planctomycetota bacterium
AAGAGGATTTTTCGGTTCATCATTTTGAACGACACCGCCTTGAGCCCGCTCGAAATAACGACGATCTCAATCCACTTGAATCGGATCCGGTGGAACCCGCTTTGCAGGACTCGGAAGAATCGTTCACCGTCGCACTTCCCTTGAGCCCTTGTAGCTACGATGGCCAAATCGTCAAGGTTTGTTGGGCCGTGAGATTGCGAGGTTTTTTCCCCAACGGAAAGCAGCGAATCGTCGAGGAACCCTTTTGGCTCTCTTGTGGCGATGCCGAGACGCTTGCTTCGAAGGCCGATTCGCCTGAGGAGGTGGCACGATGAGGCTTGCCCCGCCACCACCTTCCCGTTTGAGCAATCCGTTTGCGACGTGCTGGACGAGGCCCGATGTTTTGTCGCGTTATGAACAGGCAGGGCAAGGGGCCGACGAACTCCTTGTTCGATTGGAACGGACCGCGTGGCGCGGTCAAGTGGTTGGCCCCCATGGTGCGGGCAAGTCCTCGCTCTTAGGCGAAGTCGCCCGGCGGCTTCCTGGCAAGGGGCGTTTGCCACTATGGATGCCTGTCGAGATGGGCAAAATTCGCCCAGCGATCCAAACGATTCGTCGATCAGCCGATGAACGAACGGTCGTTCTTCTTGAAGGCTTTGAGCGAGCGAGCCGATGGCAGCAGTGGCGATTGCTCGCCACCTGCGCAGGCACTGGTAGCGGCTGGCTGCTAACGACGCACAGGAAGCTGCTAATGACTCGAGAAACGCCGGTCGTTGCACGCCTCGAGCCAACTGTCGAGACCGCCCTGCATCTCTACGAGCACTTAACAGCGGAGAAAGTGACTCCGATCACACGGAACGACGTGGCACGATCTTTTCAGAAGCAAGGGGCCAATCTTCGCAAAGTTTGGTTCGATCTCTACGAGCAACACGAAGCAAAAACTCGCCAGCGAACCGCTACCGTGGCTACGACGTACAGCTAACGGTTCAAAGAGCGCCTTTTCGACCTGCCTCCGCTGTTATTTTCCACTGTCCACTGCTGGCACGCCTCGAAGAAATGGCCGTTACAGCACGGCAGCGGCGCGTCCCCCGACAGGAATAACCCTTACCATTAGCCATGCCTTACGAATCAACTTAATCGGTATTTGCGTCCAAATCATGGATTCTCTCAAGTAGTTAGTTGCCTTACCCCCCCTTTGTGCGTTAGATAACTACGAGAGACCGTTGTGCCTCGCCCCTTTCCCTTCAATGTCTGCCCTAAGGCCGATAGTATGCTTCGCCCTAGTTTTGTCGTTTTACTTGCCTTGACCACCCTCGGTGCCACCGCTCGCATTGCCGATGCCCAGTGCTGTGCGCCGGCGGCCGTGCCGACTGCTGTACCGACCGTCGCTTACTCGCCGGTGGTCTATCAGCAAGCTCCTGGCCGCTACAATGGCTGGTACCCGGGCAAATACCTGATTAACTTTACACGCGGTTTGTTCAACGCCCCAGCCGCGTACTCGGCTGGTTACGCCCCGGCGTATGCTCCGTCCTACGCTGGTGGTGCCTACACCGCAGGTTACGCTCCCGCCTACTCCGCACGTTACGCCGCCTACCGGCCAACCTACCCGCTGACCTATGGCGCGGTGCAACACAGGGCCGCTTACGCCCCGCTGACTTATAGCGTTGCCCGTCCGGTAACGCTCGCTCCGGTCACCTCAGCTTGCTGCAACACTTGTGGCGTGAGTACCTGCCATGGTGGCTGCGACAACGGGATTGCCCAAGCCGCTTACGCAGCTCCGCTGGCAAGCTCCGGCTGCTCTTCATGCCAATCGGGAGGCAATGCCTACTACGATTCCTCTCCTTCGAGGAATGTTCCGTCGAGCAGCTATTCGGAGCCACGCCCTGCTTTGGCACCAAGTGACAACCCGGCTGCCGACCGAAGCCTGCTTAACAAGCCAGCGCTTCCTGAGGTGATGGATGGTGCCACGGAGGCAAGTGATGCCAGTGGTGGAGCCTACTGGCAGGCCCCGCCGCTGTTCGATCCACGCGATCGGCTGACGCAGCACAGTGCTGCCCCTGTCCGATTGGCCGTTCATAAGCAGGTGATGGCTACGAGCCCCGAGCCGCGGGCTCCGCGTCAACAGCCGCTGGCTCCGCGTCAACGTGGTGCCCACCAGACGGGCAGCACCGGTTGGACCTCCGCCTCTCGCTGAGCAGCGATACGCATCTGAAATAAAACGAGATCGGCATCCTCCCCATGCTGCTGCGAAGGCCGGTTGCCTTGTCGATAGGATGCGACTTTTGGCGTTTGAAATCGAGATTCTTTTTGGCACGAGTCAAAAAGAAAGCGGTCTAGCGTGTGGAGTTTGACAGCCGCTTTGCGTCGGCGAAAAGTGGCCCACGGAAAGAGCGAAAGACAAAGGTCGATGGTTGTCGAATCGAGTGCGTAGGCCGTTCCTTTCAGATCGACACCGAAGGGCTCGTTGATGTACAGCTTTCGCGCACGGGCGATCAGAAGATGGGCAAAGTCGGCGTAGATTCGCCAGTCGCGTCTCTGATTGGCATCGGCCAAAGTGCTGCG
>JAJRUA010000444.1 GCA_024278035.1 Planctomycetota bacterium
TCGAGAGTTTCGGCGTCTTTATCATGGGAAAAGAACTTCCTGCCGAGGGTTTCATCCACATCACGGGCCTTGGCGACGATTACTTCAAGCACGATCGGGCGACGCACTCAATCAACGGTTTCCGCTCAGGCAATTCCTTTCGTTTGGGGGATTCGGTACGGGTGGCGGTGGCGGCGGTGGATGTCGATTCGCGCGAACTTGATTTTCGCTATCTGGGCCGTCCTGGCCAGAAGACGGGTGGCAAAAACAAAACGTCCGGTAAAAAAGACCGCAAGCCGGGCGGCAAGAAAAAGCGACCTTCTCGCGGCAAAAACGCCCGTGCCAAGGAACGCAAGGCGCAAGAAACCAAGGCGACGGGCAGCAAGAAACCCAAGAAGAATCCCGCCAAGAAAAAACCGGGAAAAAAGCAACGCGGTAAGTAAGGCCTCAACAACTGAACCACGAAGGGAACAAAGGACACGAAGAAAAGAAGAAAAAACACTAATGAACGTGAATAAGCGCTAATACACTTGTTCTCGCTTTTTCTTGGCGTACTTGTCGTAGATCTGCCGAAGGAGGGGCGTCTTGGCGGTTCCCTAAGAACTGGTAAACTATCGTCCTTGTGCGGCCATGAGGTGCCGCGTTTCTTTAGGGCTTTCAGGATGACCGCCATCGCCTCCCCTCCCCCCTCGCTCGCCCGAACACCCCTCTCCGATTGGCACACGGCCCATGGTGGCCGGCTGGTGGATTTTGCCGGTTGGTTGATGCCCGTTCAGTACGGGTCGATTATCGAGGAGCATACGGCGACACGCACGGCGACCGGTCTGTTCGACGTTTCGCACATGGGCCGGCTGGCGATTCGTGGCCCTGGGGCCGGGGCGTTTCTTGACCACGTTCTCACCCGTCGTGTCTCAGGGCTCAAGCCGGGGCAAATTCGTTACGCCCTCGTCTGCAACGAAACGGGCGGCGTCCTCGACGACATACTAGCCGGGCGTGATGCCCCGTCAGCCAGAAATCCGTCACCCAGAAATCCGACGCCGGAAAACTTTTCGATGGTCGTCAACGCCTCGAATCGGGCGAAAATCATCGACTGGCTCACGCAACACAAAGACCCGTACGAAATCGATCTAATCGACTCGACCGAAGCAACAGCGATGATCGCCGTACAAGGGCCCCGTGCGAGGGCGTTGCTTCAGTCTCTGACCGAACTGGACCTTGCTTCGATGCGCTATTACACCACCACAGGCAGCACGCTAGCTGGCGTTCGATGCGCTATTAGCCGCACGGGCTACACGGGCGAAGACGGCTGCGAACTGATCTGTGCTGCTGATGAGGCAGCCGGTCTATGGGAAAAGCTCATCGCAAGTGGCGGAAAACCTTGCGGCCTTGCCGCTCGTGATACCTTGCGGCTTGAAGCGGGGATGCCCCTTTACGGACACGAGTTGAATGAAGAAACGAATCCGCTCCAAGCGGGCCTTCGTTTTGCCGTCACTTTCAAGACGCCCGATGGCACACCGCGCCCGTTCATCGGCTCCGAAGCCCTTATCAAAGCAGGAGATTGCCCAACCAATCCCGTTCGTGTCGGCCTCATAGTCGATGGCAAACGGCCACCACGCGAAGCGTACCGTGTTCTGGCCGAGGGAAACGCCATCGGCTGGATCAGCAGCGGCACCCACTCGCCCACGCTCGGCAAGCCGATCGCGATGGCGTACGTCGCGCCCCAATTCGCCGAAGAAGGGACCCCACTAACGGTTGATATCCGAGGGAAAGAGGCGGCAGCGGTTGTGGTGCCGTTGCCATTTTACCGAAAAGCATGAAACACAAAGACAAGGAAAAGTTAAGTCTCACGCAGAGGACACGAAGACGCAGGGGGAAAATTGAAAATGAAAACTCTGCTGTCTCTGCGCGAGACTCCTTCGCTTCAAACCTTTACCTAAAAAACAGCCATGAAACCTGAAGAACTTTTGTTTGCTAAGACCCACGAATGGATCGCCATCGCTGAGCAAGAGGGCGAAAAAGTGGCCACGATTGGCATCTCGGCCTACGCCGTTGAATCGCTAACCGATCTGGTCTTTATCGAACTGCCCAAGGTGGGCCAAACGGTCTCGCCCGAAACCTCGTTCTGCGAAGTCGAATCGGTCAAAGCGGTGAGCGATATCTACTGTCCCGTCGCGGGAGAAGTCATCGAAGTCAACGAACCGCTTGAGGACGAACTCGACCGACTGGGCGAAGACCCCTACGGCAACGGCTGGATCGCTAAAGTAAAAATCACGGACGACACGGGCCTAGCCGACCTGATGGACTACGCCACCTATCAAAAAATGTGTGCCGAAGAAGCGTGAGTCGAAGTCGGAAGAGGGATTGCGGAATGCGGATTCCGTGAGCTTCAATCGTATCCCTAGTCAGTGCCTACCTTTATTCCGCATTCCCCAAATCCGAATTCCGAATTCCCTCCATGCCCTTCACTTACAACACTCCCGAAGATGAGCAGGCGATGCTCGAAACGATTGGCGCTCGGTCGATCGAAGAGTTGCTTGAACAAGTTCCTGCCGATTATCGGCTGGGCCGTCCCCTCAATTTGCCGCCGGCAATGAGCGAGATGGAGCTCGATCAACATACGAGCCAGCTCTCGGCACAGAACGCTCACCCCGGAACGCACGTCTCGTTCCTCGGCGGCGGGGCGTACGATCATTTCATCCCTGCGGTAGTGGATGCCATTGCTGGCCGGGGCGAATTCTATACGAGCTACACGCCCTACCAAGCCGAAGTCGCGCAGGGCAACCTGCAGGCGATGTTTGAGTACCAAACGCTCATTTCACGTCTGACCGGCCTGGAGATTTCTAACAACAGCCTCTACGACGGCGCGAGCGCCGCTGCGGAGGCGGTGCTCATGGCGCTGGCCGCCGGAAAGGGACGGACCAAGGTCCTTCTGCCAGCGAGCTTGCATCCTGAATACCGCCAAACGATCGAAACTTATCTTGAACGTTTGTCCGCTGAAGTAGTCATCCTTCCGACTCCTGACGGTGTGGTGGATCCTGAGGAACTTCGTTCGTTACTCGATGACCAAACCGCCTGCCTGTTGCTCCAACACCCGAATTTCTTCGGCTGCTTGGAAGATGCCGACGAGCTAACGCGTCTTACACACGAAGCGGGCTCGCTGATGATCGCCGCCTTCGATCCGATCTCGCTCGGCCTACTCAAGCGTCCGGGCGATTGGCACGAAGCGGGCTGTGGGGCGGACATTGCCGTTTGTGAAGGGCAGGCGCTCGGTTCGCCCCTACAGTACGGCGGGCCCTACCTTGGCGTGATGGCGTGCCGCAAGTCGCTCGTCCGGCGTATGCCAGGCCGCATCGTTGGCCAGACGACCGACCGTCGTGGCAAGCGTTGCTTCGTTCTTACGTTGCAAACGCGCGAACAGCACATTCGCCGCGATAAAGCGACAAGCAATGTTTGCAGCAACCAAGGACTTTTTGCCTTGCGCGCAGCCGTTTACCTCACCTTGCTCGGGCCCGAGGGTCTCCGAGAAACGGCCAACCTTTGCCTACAGAAAAGCCACTACTTGGCAAACCGGCTTGTTGAATCCGGCCGCTTTGAATTGGCGTTCGCTTCGCCGACGTTCAAGGAGTTTGTTCTCCGTGATAA
>JAJRUA010000445.1 GCA_024278035.1 Planctomycetota bacterium
GTTTTCTAGCTCGCATAATCGTCTGCATGAGATCGAACCAGCGGCGGCAACCAGTTGCACTACGATCCGTACCGCGTGCTGTTGTTGCTCTCTCTTTTCAATCCGAGTACGACGAGCGGGCTGGTTTGGAGTGTGGGGACAGGCAACCTCGCAAGGGTCGCTAAAGTCCGAGGTTTTCTTGCATGGGCTCGGAGCCAGTCCCCTTTTTCGGGCAGGCTGCTAGACGCTCGTATAACGAAAAAGGATCGCTTGCCCCTGACCGCCGCCGACGCAGAGGCTCGCCATGCCGAGGGCGCCTGCTTCGCCTCGCTGGGCCAATCGGTCGTGCAGTGTCATCACGAGCCGCTGGCCGCTGGCGCCCAAGGGGTGGCCCAAGGCCATCGCCCCGCCCCAGGCGTTGATCCGGTCCACAGGCAACTCCAACTCTCCTGCCGAGGCAAGAACCTGGATCGCGAACGCTTCGTTGATTTCGTAAGCCGCAATGTCGGAAGGTGTGAGATGATTCCGCTCGAAAAGCTGCCGCATCGCAGGAACGGGGCCCATGCCCATTAGCTCAGGCGCAACGTGGGCGACCGTGCTGTCTAGAATCTCCAAACCTGATTGAACCCCCAACGACTTGGCAACTTCTGACTCGACCACCCAACCGCTGGTAGCCCCGTCGGTCAGCGGAGAGCTGGTCGCCGCCGTGACGGTACCTCCACCGGCAAACGCGGGAGCGAGGCTGGCCATCTTCTCCCGATTCACCGGATAGCGAATGAACTCATCCCGTTCGATTAGGTAAGGGTGAATCTGGCTCGTGTAATCGCCACGCTCATACGCCTCGAAAGCCTTCTCGTGGCTCGCAGCAGCCAGGTCTTCTTGCTGCCTACGGCTGATCCGCGGATAGCGTTTCGCCACCGCCTCTGCCGTAACGCCCATCGCAACATAGGCTTGAGGCGAAGACTTTTGGATCCGAGGCGATTCGGAAAAACCGGCTCCGCGCCGCGGAATGCGGCTCATCGCTTCGATGCCCGCCGTCAGGTAAAGTTCGCCCCAACCACAAGCGACCCGCGCCGCAACGATCGAAACGGCTTCAAGGCTGCTAGCGCACAGCCGATTCACCGTCAGCCCCGGCACTTCCAATCCTGTTCCCAGCGCTGCAGTCCGTGCGACGTTGTACCCTTGCTCTCCTTCAGGATAGGCACAGCCAACGACCAAGTCTTCGATCCCTTGCGTAACAAAACCCGGATGCGCAGCGACTTGAGCCTGAAGCAATTCAACCAGCAGATCATCAGCCCGTGTCTCCTTGTAAGCGCCCTTAAAAGCACGGCCAAAGGGTGTTCGCAAGCCACCGATAAAAAGAGCACGTTTCACGGAAAGGGTTTCCAAATAGGGGGGACCAAGCAGTTTAGCCAATCATCTCTTACCCCGAAGGGGTAATTATCTCATTCGTACTAAAAATCTGACCGCTGATCGCTTCTGCTAATGGCTACTCCCGTTCATCCACCAGCAACGCATCCTCCAAACCCAAGTCATTCGGCGAAACACCTTCTGCCAATTTCTGGATGCCGAAGGTCGTGCCTTTGGGCGTGAAAATACCGAAGTTCGTCACGATGGTTGTCATGACCCCCTTTCCGGTCAAAGGGAGTTGGCACCGTCGCATTAACTTGCACTCGCCGCTCTTAGAAAAATGCCCCAGCATGACAATGATCTGCTTCGCTCCGTTGACGAGGTCCATGGCCCCGCCCATGCCAGCCACTTTTTTTCCGGGGATCATCCAGTTGGCAAGGCTCCCTTCGACATCCACTTCCATGCCGCCCAGCACACAGCAATCAATGTGCCCGCCGCGGATAATGCCAAAGCTGGTGGCACTATCAAAATAGCTAACCCCCGCCTGTACGGAGATGCTTTCTTTACCGGCATTGATGAGCGTCGGCGAGATCGTCTCCGGTGTGGGCCGGCCCTTCACGCCAAGCACTCCATTCTCCGAGTGAATGAAAATGCTCTTATCACTCGACATCCGCTGTGCAATCAGCGTCGGCATACCGATCCCCAGGTTGAGGCTCGATCCCTCTTCAAGCATGGCAATAATCTCATCCGCCATCTGAGCCTTGGACCAACCGGCTATCGTTGTCGTCGTCACTTCAACTCATCCGAAAAAAAGAAAGCTGGACAGGATTTACAGGATCGATCGGATAAAACAGACTCTTGCGTATCCTGCTTGATCCTGTAAATTCTGTCAAAATTAGTTGCCCTACAGTGGCGAGAAACCGAGTCGTTCTCGAAGCTTGTTGCGTTGAGCGAGGGGCATGTTGGGGTTCACCGTATCGATTGCGTTTTTGACCATCTCTTCACGCTGAGCCGCGTCCTTCCAACGATTCTGGGCTTCGACAGACAGTTTGTGCAAGGGATCGAAGTAAAGAAATAGCTCATCCTGCTTGACGTTGGGAGCACGCCACACAGAGATGCCGTTCTCCTTATTGTAGTGTTCGTAAGAGGCAACGTGCCGTTTGCCGCCACCGCCCGGGGCATCGCAAACGAAAGTCGGCGTGTTGAAACCGGCCGTCATCCCTCGCAGCCGTTTCTCGATCTCGACCCCTTCACCAAGCGTCGTTCGTAAGTGCTCACAGCCGGGCACCATGTCGTGAATATAAACGTAGTAGGGCCGAACGTTGATGTAGGAGAGTTTCTTCGTGAGGAGGATCATCGTCTTCTCGTCGCTGTTGACCCCTTCTTGTAGGACCGCTTGGTTCCGGACAATCATCCCTTCGGCAAACAATCGTTCCATCGCCAACTGACTCCACCGAGTAATTTCCCGTGGCGAAGAGAAGTGGGTGTGGATCACCACCTGCTTGCCCAAGGCGCGTCCCTTTTTATGGATTGCAAGAAGGGCCGACATCCACTTTTCGTCGCCTGTGATCTTCATCGGCATAATCGCAATGCCCTTCGTCGCGAAGCGGAGCCGACGAATGTGGGGGATTGCCAGCAACGTCTCGCCAATGTGGGTGATTTGCTTTGCGGTCAAATTAAAGGCATCCCCACCCGAGATAACCACATCTTCAATCTGTTGATGGCTCCGCATGTACTCGAAAGCGGGCTCCCACTTAGCGATGTTCGCCCCGTAAGTCTCCTTCTCAACCGAGTCCGTCGAGCCACCAATGATTCGGCTCCGCGTACAGTAAGCGCAGTAGACGGGGCACGTCGTGAGTGGAAGGAACAGCACTTTATCGTTGTAACGATGCGTGAGCATCGGCACGGGGGCGTCCTCGTCTTCGCTGAGCGAATCTTCTAGGTAGAACGGATGGTCCGGCAACATTTGCGAACCGAGCGGCAAAAATTGCTTGCGCAACGGGTCCTCGATCGGGTGATCCCAATCGATGAGCGAAAAGACGTAAGGCGTGATCCGAATGTTCATCGGAGCAATGTGGAGGCCCGCCTCGATATCGGCGACAAACTCGTCGCTAAGACGATCGCCGAGTGCCTCTTTCACTTGCTTGAGGCTCGTCACCGACTTGCGTGCCTGCCAAAGCGGATTGCCAAACTCTTCGCGAGAAATTTCGCTCCAAGCGGGCACGGACCGCCAGAACGCATCGTCACGGAACGTACGGTGATCGTAGTTTTGGCTCATCGTGGTTTCTGTGTCTCTTAGCATGACTCGGTACTCAGTGTTCTTCTCGGCACAGGATGGCAAAGGTTTCCTTCCCGGCCAGGATGGCCAGGCTATCTATTCACCAGCCTAATGATGCCTCTGCGACTCCGATATCCAGTTCGCGCGATTCTGTCTCACCTTCTCCCGTCCTCTAATCCAGAGTCGTCTGCATAGACGGGAATCTCGATCACGTTTTCGTAGTCCTTTCCCTGGTAAATACGCTGGACAAAAATCCCCGGCAAGTGGACGTCCTCCCCCGGGATATCACCCAACTCGACCAGTTCCTCAACCTCGACAACGGTCGTCTTCGCCGCCATTGCCATCAGGGGCGAAAAATTTCGGGCCGTTTCTTTGAACCAGAGGTTACCGTAAGGGTCCCCCTTCTGGGCTTTGATAATCGCGAAGTCGGCTTCCAGGGGAAGCTCCAAAAGGCAAGGCCGATCGAACTCCCGAACCTCCTTTCCGTCAGCAACCGTGGTGCCGAAGCCGGTCGGCGTGTAAAAACCACGAATCCCCATCCCCGCGGCACGAATGCGCTCGGAGAACGTCCCTTGAGGAATCAGGTGGACCTTCACTTCCCCGGCAAGCATTTGCTCTTCGAGGTCCGGGTTGCCACCGACGTAGGAGCAAGAGGCTTCGCTGATTTGGCGTTGTTTAAGCAACAGTGCGAGCCCCCGCCCTGAATTGCCAATGTTGTTGGAAATCGCATGGATGCCCTTCACCCCCTGCCGCACAATCTCTTGGATACTGTTCTCAGGAATTCCACAGAGTCCGAACCCCCCGCTCATCAAGCGGATACCGTCCGTAAGATCATGCAGGGCCGCCCGGGCATCGGCATACACTTTTGGTTGTTTTTTCTTATCGCTCATCACTTCACTTATTTCTTTCTAACCACAAAGAAACGACGGGAAATCAAAATTGAGGGAGGCGTCTCCGACAGAAAATCATTCTTTAACACCGTTCCTTCGTGGTTCAATTTTCTTTAAGTAGCCGTTTCAATGTGCCTAACGCTTCACTTAGTCTAGCTGGCGTGGAAATGTGGGGGGGGGCAAGGACGATTGTGCTGCCGCTGCTGAAGGCATGGAGGCCGGTGTCGAACATGGTTTGCCAAGTGGGTGCCGGGCGGTCGGAGAGGTCAATGGCCGCTAAGAGACCGCAGCAGCGGACCTCGCTGACATGCGGCAAGGCTTCTATTCCACCAAGCTCTTGTTTAAAACGCACTTCGAGTGCCCGTCGGTTAGCAAGGAACGTAGGGTCCTCCATCAGGTTCAGTACGGCTTCCAGTGCCGCCAAACCGAGCGGGTGGGCGTAGCTCGTTAAGCCACAGGCCATCTTATTTTTGTCGTAGTAAGCCGTTGCCCGTGGCCCCGTCCACACGGCTCCGAACGGAACGTATCCGCCCGAAATCCCTTTGGATAGGCAGACGAAATCGGGCTGCAAACCGTAGGGCTGGAAAGCAAAATCCGTCCCCGTGCGGCCAAACCCGCAAAGGACTTCGTCCACAATGAGCAAGATGCCATGCTCTTCGCACAGAGCGGCAAGGCCATCGAACCATTTTTGACTAGGAACTACGACGCCATTGGTTCCACTGATGGTCTCGATAATCACAGCGGCGATCGTAGGGCCCCCCGCTTCGATAACCATCTCCCGTGTTCTCACAAGATCTGGGTCTTCGCATGGCTCCGGGATGCGGATGGTCTGTTCGTCGATCGTAAAATGCGGCTCGTTCCGCCAATCGCCCGTGACCGACAGCGCGCCGAGCGAAGCGCCGTGGTAACTGTTGTTCCTCGCCATGACCTTGGTTCGGCCTGTTATCTGTCGGGCCATCTTCAGGGCATTTTCGACCGACTCGGCGCCGCTCACGGTGAAGAAGATTTTACCGCCATCCAGGCCGACCCGCTGACAGAGCCGCTCGGCAACTCGCTGTTTGAGACCGAAGGTCGATTTGGGCGAGGCGATTGGCATCTGGTCAAGTTGCCGGTGAATCGCCTCACGGATTGCCGGGTGGCTGTGGCCGAAATTGGACTGAAAGCTGGTGGAAAGAAAATCGTAAACGCGTCCTCCCCCACAGAGCACAAACTCATCGTGCTCAGCACGGTCCACCTGAAAGACATCGCTGTCCGGTTGGTGGCTCCAAGTGTAATAAAAGGGCCGCACGTTCATTACCTTTGCCAACGATTACTTGGCTCCTAGTTCGGTTAGGCATTCGTCCACGATTCTCAGGCCTATCTCCACGTCGCTCTCATCAATCACCAAAGGCGGAGCAATACGGATCACACTCTCGCCGCAAGAAAGTAGCAAAAGCCCTTTCGTGAAGGCCAATTGCCCCAGCTTATGAACCAACTCGGCGGCCGGCTCCTTGGTGGCCCGGTCCTTCACAAAATCAACGCCAATGTAGAGGCCCGTGCCGCGTACGTCTCCAATACAGTCGTACTCCTCTTGGAGCTTCTTGAGGCCCTTTATCAAGAGATGGCCCATTTCCTGGGCGTTCTCTAGCAAGCCCTCCTCGATCACGTCGAGCGTTGCCAGTGCCGCCATACAAGCGACCGGGTTGCCACCGTAGGTGCTGCCGTGCGAGCCAGAGTCCCACTTCATGACCGACTCCTTAGCAATGATCGCGCCGATCGGCATGCCAGAGCCAAGCCCCTTGGCTGTGAGGAGAACATCAGGTTCAACACCAAAGTAATCGGCGGCCCACATATGGCCCGTCCGGCCGGCACCGGTCTGAATTTCATCGAAGACCAACAAAATACCATGCTCATCACAAAACTCACGCAAGCCAACGATAAAGCTCTTAGGCGGGATAATGTAGCCTCCTTCCCCCAACATGGGTTCAATGAAAATCGCCGCGACATCCTTTGGATAAATGTGGCGCGACAGGAGCCCCTTGATTTGATCGAGGACGAACTCCCCCACTTCTTTTCCGCCTGTCTCCAAACGATAGGCATCCGGATAAGCCACATGATGCACACCGGGCAACATCGGACCAAACGTCGATCGCTGCTTTGCTTTGCTTGAAGTGAGGCTCATCGCGCCATAGGTTCGGCCATGAAAGGCCCCTTGGAAAGCGATTAAGTCGGCGCGTCCTGTCGAGTTACGGACCAACTTGATCGCTCCCTCAACCGCTTCTGCACCGGAGTTGGTCAAGAAAACTCGCTTCTTACTGGGGCCAATGCCTGTCTTCGCAAGGCGTTCGCACAGCGAAGCCATCCCTTCGTAATAAAAATCCGTTCCGCAAATATGGAAGAACTTGGCTGCCGCCTCTTGCACGGCTTTCACCACGACCGGATGGCTGTAGCCCGTCGAAGCGACGGCAATGCCTGCCATGAAATCGAGATACCGATTGCCATCTAGGTCCTCAATAACCGGTCCTTCACCGTGCGAAACGGCCAGCGGGTACTCCTTGATATAGGAAGTCGAAGAGTACGCCGCATCCTGGGCGATCATCTTCTGCGCCTTCGGGCCGGGGGGAGCCGTGAGAATGCGAGGGTAATCACCGCCGAAAGCTTTGGTCGTTTTTTGCATTTCCGTAGGTCTCTGGCTGAGTGTTATTGGTTTGTTATTAGGTGTTGAATGTTTTTTTGACCGAGGAGTATCCCCCTCCCCTTTTTAGGGGAGGGGGTAGGGGAGGGGTAAAGAGCCCGTATGCAGGGTTCTAAAACCCCCTCCCCTATACCCCTCCCCCAAAAGTGGAGGAGGGGGACTAAATCGTCACTCACGAATACGGGTCCGACATTGCTCACGCATGAACTGCATGACGTAATAGGGACCGCAGCCTCCTTTGCCACTTCCGCCAGAACCTTTCCATCCGCAGAAGGGCTGTGCCCCTGGCCAAGCGCCGGTCGTTGCGCCACTTCGTTTATTCACGTAAGTGACGCCCGCCTCGATCTCATCATAAAACTGCTCGATCTCTTCTTCGCTGGTGCTAAAGAGGCCCGCCGTGAGGCCATACTCAACTTTGTTGCTCTCTTCGAGGGCTTGGTCCAAGCTGTCGATAATGCCGACGGCCAGGATCGGCACAAAATACTCTTCGGTGAAGAGCGTGCTCTCAAGCGGTGCCTTCACAATCGTCGGAGCGACGTAGTGGCCCTTGGCCAAGTCACCTTCGGTGAGCCGTTTGGCGCCGATCAAGATTTCGCCCTCTTTTTTCGCCAGCGCAACGGCCGCTTCGTATTTTTTAACCGAGGCACCGTTGATAACGGGCCCCAAGTAAACGCCTTCTTGCGTCGGATCACCAATGACAATGTCCTGCGTTTCGTTCAAAATCCGCTCGATAAAGGCATCGGCCACGTCGCGGTGGACGTAGACTCTTGAGCACGCACTGCACTTTTGGTTTTGTAGGCCCCAGGCCGACTTGGCAACGCCTGCCGCGGCAGCATCCAAGTCGGCACTCTCCATCACAATCGCCGGGTTCTTGCCGCCCAGCTCCATAAGGCAAGGCTTGACCCATTTCTCGCTTAGCTGGCCAAGCATTCGCATACCAACCGGCTTCGAGCCGGTGAAGACGACGCCGTCCGTGTGCTCATGCGTCACGATCGCATCGCCAA
>JAJRUA010000446.1 GCA_024278035.1 Planctomycetota bacterium
AGACTATTCTCCATGGTATTACTCAAAGACCTTCAGATCGGCCCGCTTGAGATTGGCTTCCCGGTGGTGCAGGCGGCGTTGTCGGGCTACAGCGACTCGCCCATGCGGACGCTTGCGCGGCGGCATGGGGCTTCTTATTCGTTGTGCGAGGTGATGCTGGACAAGTTTTTGGTCCAGTTCAAGCCGCGTCGCCGTACGAGCCATCTTCTCCATATCTCGGAGGAAGAGCATCCGGTGGCGGGGCAGCTTATGGGGGCTGAGCCGGAGCAATTTGGCCCCGCAGCCAGGCGGCTCTCCGATGCGGGCTTCGATGCGATTGACATCAATTTTGGTTGTCCCGTGAAGAAGGTCTTGGGACGTTGCCGAGGTGGTTTTCATTTGAGTCAGCCTGAGGTAGCACTAGAGATTATCGACCGAGTGCGCGAGGCCGTTCCGGCGGAGAAGCCGGTTACGGTAAAAATGCGACGGGGCATGGATGATTCGTTCGAGAGCCGAGAGAACTTTTTTCGTATCTTTGACGGCGCTTACGATCGTGGCGTAGCAGCGATTACCGTGCATGGCCGAACGGTCCAGCAACGTTACGACGGCCCGTCCCGTTGGGAGTTTTTGCGTGAATTGAAGGAACACGCTGGCGATCGAGTCGTTTTAGGCAGCGGCGATTTGTTCACGGCCCAATCGTGCCTCGACATGATGGCCCAGACGGGGGTAGATGGCGTGACGGTCGCCCGTGGAGCGATTGGCAATCCGTGGATTTTCCAGCAAGTCCGAGCCCTTGCTGCGGGCGATCCCTTGCCGTCGCCCCCTTCTCTTTGGGAGCAGCGCGAAGTGATTGCTGAGCACTATCGGCTGGCAGAACAATTGTACGGCCCCGAACGCTGTGTGCCCGACATGCGGAAGTTCGCGATCAAATACTCGCTACTCCATCCACAGCATAAAGAGGTGCGGGCTGATTTCTGTACCGTGAAGGCTGCCGGAGCGTGGCGCGAAGTGCTTGATCGGTGGTATGCCGAAGATTTGCCGGGCGTCCATCCGGTGGTGGAAGAACCGAACCCGCTGGCGACGCCCGCGGCATAGCCGGCAGGGGCGCGAGCGTCCGTGACGGGGGGGGGCGGATGATTCTGTCTCCCGTCGCTGACGCTCGTGGCTCGCCGCTTACTTTGTCCAGGCAGCTTTGGCCTGTTGGCTTTCTTGCTTGATGGATTGGGCCCCTTCGAGCGTTTTGGCATTTCGTTCCCCCGTAAAACGGTTGGCCTGACTTTCAACGACAACTCGAGCGTGGTCGCCCAAGGGGTAATGCTCGGCGAGCGCCGCGGCGAGCGCGAGTCGGACCCGATTTTGCGGATAGAGGGGCACTCCCGTCTCGGCAATCACCCAGCGATCGAGACGTAAGCGTTGCCATGGAGAATCAACGGCGGCGTCGGCGTAGGATTGCAAAGTTGGTGGTAGGCGATCGATAGCGGCCGTGTGGATATAGAGAGTCGCCCGTTCGGTGCCGGGTGCGTAGAGCCCCCATGAGGGCCAGCGATCCCAGAGACCCCATGGCGAAGTGAGCGGGGCGATAAGGGCTACCCACAGAACGGCCGTCATCCCTCGCTCGGCAAGGCCGCTGCGGGCTTTTGTGCTGCCATCGCTGGGCCCTTCACCAGCGGGCCAAAAAAGCACCACCGTTTGCCAAGCGAAGCCGACGTTCCAAAGCAAGACGCCCCAGCTATGCCCCATCGCCCAAGGGCCGAGCAAGGCAATGTTGCCGGCGTGCATGGCAAGTGCCGTCATCACAGCCAACCGGCGCCAACGTTGCCAGCGAAGCGAAGCGGCAAGCAGACAGGCCGCCAGGGCTTCGCCTGCCGGGGCGATCAAGGAGGTTGCTACAGACCATGGCTGGGACTCCAAGCCAAACAAGCCGAGGGCAGCGTTGAGAAACTGTGGGCCAAGCGTTTCGGCAAACGTGATGTCAAGCTTCGCAAGGGCCGCATAGCCGTACACGCTGATCGAAAGCCAGCGAGCCAATGAAATCGTACGGGACGACCGGCACGAAGCCAGCAGCCCCCCGACCAACAGCGCGTGATAGGCCCACGGTTGCCAACGCAGTTGATCCGCCGCCATTAGCAAGCCAAGCAGCAGCACCGCAAGGAGGGTTCGATCGGGGCGTCGCATGGCCATCGGCACCGACGCTACCAGCAAGCCAAGGAAAATAAAGTCGGTTGCCGGGGGTAGCGCCCCCAGGACGGAGATGATTGGCAATCGGGGCACCGTTCGCACGGGCGTCCACAGGGGCCACGTGACGACGATGAGCCCGAGCAGCGTCACGCCCCAAGCAAACCTTAACGATTGGCAACGGTTTATAGTTAAGGGCATCATGGCGAGCCGATGACGTTAGTCACCGGAGATTTTTCCAGCGGACGCCTCCCCGCCTCAAGGTCGCATCGAGACCGGCAATTTCGAGGGGGCTTCTTCTTATCGCCAGATGCTGGGTAGGTACTGCCGGAAACGATCGGCAACGGACGGAGTTTTCTTTGCATCGGTGTTCTCATCCGACGCGGTCGCGGGCTTATCGTCAACCGGCTTCGCTTCCCGTGCAATGGGAGCGGGTGTTTTTTCTAGCGGAAAATACTCCGTTAAGAACCGAGCCCAGTAGCTATCAAGCAGGCGTTTGCCGTCGGCATAACGCTCTTCCTCCAGTGCTTTTTCAGCGGCATGGACCATTCGGACCAATGCCAATTTTTGTGGCTGTAGGTCCTCGGCGTAGGAGTCCATCGGCAGCTTGAGGTCTTCCATGCGAAGATCATCGATTCGGACTTCGCCCGTACCGGTAAGGGTAAAGCGAAGACGAAGGGGTCTTTTACCGCTGAGGGGCAAATCGTCGATGGCAAAGACCAGCTCACGCCACTGGGGGCCCTCTTCCGCGTTAGCCGTCGCAAAATTGGCAGCAGGAACCGTTGTGTGGACTTGATAGGCTTCTCCGGCTGAAGTTTCCCCAATTTCCTCAACGGTTAGCTGAAGTTGTGCGTCGCTGGAGAGATCGTGCCCCGTCGCTTGGAAGACAATTGCCAGTTGCCCCGTCGCTGGAGGAGAGAAGGGATCACTAACCACTTCCGCCTGTCGATGGGTCGATCGCAAAGAGAGGCAGAGGTTGCCCTGGTAAGCGTCGGTTACTACACGGGCGGCGGTGGCGGGAGTGGCGTGCCAATGGAGTGGCTGTGCGGAGGAGTCGGCGGACTCGAACGAAGGGTTGGCAAGGGCCACGTAGGTTCGCCGCACCGTGCGGTCACGGCGGCGAAGATCGGCAATTTGATCCGTAAGTTCTTGCCGTACTTCGGGAGCTGAGCGCAAGCGTAGGCCGTCGATCTTGAGCGCTGTCGCCGAGAATCGCCATGCGCGGGCTTCACCGGGCGAAAGCGCAACCGGCAATACATGGAGGCCAGCGTTGTACCACTCGGCAGGCATCGTTGGGTCCGTCAGGGATGTCGCCAAACAACGCTGGGCCAATTCGATCGTGATCTGTGCCTCGCGATGCCAAGGGGAGCCGTTGATGACAACCAGATGGCTATCCTCTTCACGCATAATGACCCGGGCGAACAGGTTGTCGGTCGAAGCGGAAGAAGCCGATGACTCTATAGTTCCTATAGGGAGATCGTTTAGCAGTCGTCGAAGTTTTCCGGAGGGTTCGTCTTGCCAGCCGCTGGTCACAGGGCCCCCATCGACGATCGTTTCGGAGAGGCCGTAGGCAAACGCCTCGGCAAGGGCGATGGCTTCCCCTTGGGGCGGAGCGGCTGTGCAGCGAAGCACTGCGTCTTCCTCAACTTCCATCCAACGCGCGAAGTTGTACAGGCGGCAGTTCCAGTGGTCGGTCTCAATTTGTGCGGTCGCCTGATTGCCGGAGATTTCGAGCAAAGCGGTGCGGAGCCGATTGCTCGATTCGGTCCTCGCTGCGAAGTTGGCGAGCGGACGGTTGAGGGCTAAGGTCCAGGGGACCGGCGTTGCGATCGGGGGCTCTCCCGAAGGGGAGAGGAGGCCCATTTCGCTGAGCGGCCTCTTCACATTACGTGGTGATCCTAAGCGCGGCGTGGTGGCTGCTCGTAAAGGGGGAAGATGGTACAGCGATTCGCCAAGCAGCAAGAGCTTTCCTGGGGTTAATTGCTTCGCCCGATCCTGGAAAATGGCAAGCTGCTCATAGCGCCAGGCGTTCCACTGGTCGCCAGCGTTTTCGGCAATCGCGGCAGCGTAGGCGTCGGGAGAACGGGCGGTACCCGGCGGCCATCGCAAGTCGGCCGACTCAAGAAATCGATCCACGGTCGCCGTGTCGTAGCCCCACTCAGAGCCCGGGAGCAATGGCCCGCCGTTCGGACCGATTCGCAAAGCGATTCCCGCGAAGGAGGCATGCGCCGCACCGTATCGAGCCAGTTCTTCCACGCCTGCCAACATCGCTCCTTGCACGCTTGGGTCGAGCGTGTTGTAACGCATCGTGGGATGGAGCTTGCCCGTGGCTGAAACCCATCGGGGGGCAGCGCGGCTCTCCTGGCGAACCTTGGCTTCTAGCGATGGCAACGGGGCGTCGAACCGCAGCGAAGGAACAAGCCTTAAACCACGTCGGTCGAACTCACCTAGTAGCAGGTCGAGCAAAGCTTGTTGCGGCAGATCGTTCGTGCCAGATTGCCAAACACCACCTGCGTAGAGGGGGGCGTTGCCGTGCATTTGGCTCGGATAGATTGCCCCTCCCTGTCCGTTCACGCCGATAACCGCACCACTCGCTCCTGCAAGCTGAACCCGATCCGCAAGACGACGGGCCGTTTCGTAAAACTGCTGGAGATCATCGACGGGGCGCTCTCCCGAAAGGACAACGCCAACCTTGTTGGCAAGATCGGGATTAGAGAAGTCGAGCATTATAAGACGCCCAGCCGCCGGAGGCGTCCTTTCCGAATCGGAGGCAGGGCCCGTTTGATACACTCGCACCTTGCCAAAACGGGCGAGACGATGGGTGTCAGGGTTGTGCAACATCAGCAGCGGCTCTTCGGTCCGTGGCCAACAGACGATCCGTGCTGTGGCGATCTTGCCTGATCGGCCCCAACGGGGGGGCTCGGTAACGACCGCATCTCCCATCGCCCGAAGCGTGCCATCGCTGCCGGTATCCATCACACAGAGGCCAAGCTGCTGTGGCGTGTCGGTTGGGTACTCAACTTCAATCAAACAGGGCTCGCCAGGCCGCTGAACAGCAAGAGGGTACGCCTGCCAGTGGGCCATGCCGTCCCCGGCCATGAAAGACGCCTCCGAAGCCGCTGCAATTTCGACGAACTCTCCTTCCGCAGCATGAGCCACACGGCCTGTTTGGCTGTTTAGCGGCCCCCTCTCGGCCCCTCGCAGACGTCGCCAGCCGATCCAGGCCGGCAGTCGGTCACGCCAACGGGGCGAAGCGGGGTCGAACGTGTAAGTCGCTTGCCAGTCGCCAGGAGGGGGCACCGCGGCTTGTGGATCAAAGACAACAATCTGAAACGTCCGTTCACTGAGCGTCTGAAAATCACTTTTCACACGGAATCGACGGGCAAAACCAGCCGGGCGGGCCATACGGAGCGTAACGCGATAAACGCCTTCCTGGCTCGGCAACGGAATGCGAACCGGCAAGGTCGCTAAGCCTTCGAGCGGGGCGTCGATGCGTTCTGTCTCCCCCTGCCAAACCGACGCCCCTTCACGGCCCTCAAAAAGTTCAACCGTGAAATCGTACGAACCTCCCGGCTCGATTTCGGGGGGGTCGGCAACGATGTCCAAGGCAAGTGTCTCGCCCGGCTTAAATAACAAACTCTTCCGATCGAACTGGATACGCAGCCGGTCGTCCGGCAGACGCTGCGCAATGAACCGGCTTCCCTTGGCTCCGAACGCGACTTGGGCTTCGCCTGTGCGAAGTTGTTCGAGAGTGAACTCGACCTTTAGTGGTGGGGAACCTTCGGATGGCGTTAGGCTTGCCGTGAGTTTCGTCTCGGCGTCCCCCCTTAGTGTTACGTCAAACGCTTCGCGGCCTACGGGCGTATCGTGCTGGACCGTCACTCCGTCCGTCGAGAGCCAAACATCGCCGACCCCTTCGGGTGACATTGCCAAAGTTTGCAGACCACTTAGCGAGCCTCCTTCGGCAGCGATCTTGCCGTGCCATTGCTGGGGCGATTCCCCCCCAAAAGCAATACGCACACGAACGGTTGTCTCAACTGCATCGGCAGTGGATAGCATCACCAAGAGCGCAGCCATCAGCCTTAACGTTCGCGCGAAGACGAACGGGCGCTGGAGCAGGGCGTTACTTGGGTGATACGACAACCGCATCGGACTTCCTTGTCCGCGGCCAACGAGTGGCAGTGATGATAGATGGAACGGCACCAAGCCCGCTTCCTGCGGACCTCTGCCCAAGCGACGAAGTCTACTTGCTTGCACGGCGTAGAGCTACGTCGAAACCGAGCGAATGCTAGCAGTGTCATTTCGCCGTAGGCGAGCCGTCGGCATCAGCCGCCGGAGGCCCGGAACCCTGTGTAGATAAAACTCTTGGAGAAACGGCATCCGCTGTAAAACCGCCGGCGGCTGACGCCGACGGCTCGCCAAAAACTCGTTATTGGGCCTCGATATCGACCCAAACCAGGCGATGATCCGATGCTTCGGCGGCCTTGGCCCCTGGTTCGCTCGCTCTGGGCCAAAAAATGCCACTCCCCTTCACCCCCAAGTTCTTCGATGGCAGGGCGTAGTCGATCCGCAGATTGCTATGACCTTCTCCTGTGAAATTGGCCGTATGGCGAGACGGATCGCCCTTGATGGCCGCATGAAGCGACGCATGTTCTTCGCTTAGCTCCACGCCCCCTTGGGCCGTCGGTGCCGGGTCGGTAGCCAGTCGTGGGCTAGCTAGCAGTTCTTGTATTGCCGTAGAGATGCCTTGCCCGTCGATCGGATCCGAATTGAGATCGCCCAGCACGATAAACGCCTCGCCTTCGGCAAGCGTTCCCGACTGGCCCGCATCATCGGTAAAGTATCCCTCATTGTTCGAGGAAATATAATCCTTAATCAAACGAATCTCATCGGCGTTGCGACAGCCGTTCCGATCTTCAGGGCCATCGAAAACGGGAGGCGTTGGATGGGAGCAAAGCAAATGCAAGCCATGCCCACCGGGGATGTTCACTACAACATCCCAAAAGCTCTTCGAAGGCAACCGCATCTTCTTCCAAGCTTGTGGAGTGTAGAACGAGTCGCCAGAGCCCGGATCGATCGGCTGCCGTGCGCCAGGCAATTCATTCCACAAGAGTTTTTGGAACGTACGCGATGCTTCTTCGTCAATCGGAAATCGTGAGAGGATCGCCATGCCGTACTGCCCCGGGTAGTGACCGTATCCGTAGGCGTCGTTCGGACCGTTCGATCGGCCATCGCCGTCAAGGTCTATGCCGGCGGGGACCCCCGTGTTGACCGGCGCTACGAATTGATAAGGATACTTGATCGGTTCCAACCCTTCGGCTTGCGACGCTTCTAAGTAAAGTTGGGCGAGGAGGCCGGGGGCGTTACCTTCCGGGTCATAGTCGATTTCGCAGAGCAACAAAATATCGGGACGAACGCGTTGGATCACTTCCGCAATGCCGCGAGCTTTCCAGTTATCACCACGGCTCAAGTGGTCGGCGAGTTGGCCCACTTCACGACGATACAGGGCCACGTTGTAGGTCGCCACGCGAATCGTTTTTGGAGGAGTTTCCGCCCGGACAGAAATTACCCCAAGAAGCAGAGGAAATAGGAGAAGGAGGCGAACCATGGAGAGACTCGTTCCATAAGAGTTGAGGGGGCGGAAAAGTTGACCCTATCGTAACAAAGTAGCGGGTAGCGGGTAGCGGGTAGCCGGTAGCCGGTGGGCAGTGGGCAGTTATCGGGGGGCTGACGCCCGCACCGCTCGCCTACCGCCACTATTCAATTTATCTACTTCCCTCTGTTGATCGGGGCAGATACACTCTTAGCAGGCTTGCGTCTGGCCCCACCCCACCCCACTCTTCTCTAAGCGGAGCGATCGCAATGACAGCTGTCGGCACGGAGCAAACTGTCTCAAAGGATCGACCTTCCAGCGCTATGGACAGTGTTACGAATAGTGGCGTTACGAATAGCGACCACCCTAGCAAGAGTAGGGAGGGAATTGTGAGCGGCGTTTTTGAAATCAAGCATCCCTTGATCGATTGCCATCTAACGCGTCTGCGAGATGAACGGACACGCCCCGATGAGTTTCGGGCGCTGGTACGTCGCTTGACGATGCTGCTCGTCTACGAAGCAACCAAAGATTTGCAATGCAAGTCGCGGCCTGTCCAGACGCCACTAACGGAAACGGAAGGAAGCACGCTGGCGGAACGTGTGGGCATCGTTCCGATTCTTCGCGCGGGGCTCGGCATGGTCGATCCCGTCCTCGATGTGCTTCCAAGAGCCGAAGTCTGGCACCTGGGCCTTTACCGCGACGAAGCCACTGCCCAGCCGGTGGAATACTACAGCAAGCTCCCGCCGGGACACCCGGTGGATACGGCTCTGATTGTGGACCCGATGCTAGCGACCGGCGGCTCGATCACTGCGGCACTCGAAACGCTCTACGCTTGGGGCGTTAAGCGAGCGAAAGTGCTTTCGATCCTCGCCGCAGACGAAGGCGTCCAGAACGTCGCTTCGCAGTACCCTGAGGCGCAGATCTATGTTTGCAAAATCGACCCCGTACTGAACGACCACAAATACATCGTGCCGGGACTCGGCGACGCCGGCGACCGAATCTTCAACACTCCAGGCTAACAATCCGTGGGCGGCGGCGGACGGTCGGCAGTCCCCTTGCTGAACGGCCCACTCTGCCACTGACCACTACTTTTCTTATGCAACACTACATCGGCCTGCTTGGCCTGGCGGTAATGATCGGACTGGCCTGGCTGATGAGCTCGCATAAGCGGCGATTCCCGGTACGAATCGTTATTTGCGGCGTACTTCTGCAATTCGCCTTTGCATTTTTGATTCTCCGTACCGAGATCGGCAAGGTCTTCTTCAAGGGGATCGACAAGGTTTTTGTCGAGCTGCTCAATTGCGTTGACTATGGCGCAGAATTTGTGTTCGGCCCTAGCTTTATGGACCACTTATTCGCGTTCCGTGTGTTGCCGACGATTGTCTTCTTCTCGGCACTCATGTCGATTTTTTACTACTTCGGCGTCATCCAAAAAGTCGTTGGAGCGCTGGCGTTCCTTATGCGAAAGACGCTGGGTACGTCGGGGGCCGAGACTTTGTCTGCTGCGGCCAACATTTTTGTTGGACAAACCGAAGCACCGCTTGTGATTCGGCCTTACATCAAATCCATGACCCAATCGGAACTGAACGCCGTGATGGTTGGCGGTTTTGCGACGATGGCAGGGGGGGTGCTTGGCGCGCTCTCAGCCATGGGCATCAACGCGGGTGACTTGCTCTCGGCCTCCGTGATCTCGGCACCCGGTGCGCTGCTGCTCGCCAAAGTGATGCAGCCCGAGGTCGATACGCCCAAGACCCTTGGGTCGGTTAGCATTGATGTAGACGACGGCTGCGTGAATGTCCTTGATGCGATTGCCAAAGGAACCGTCGGCGGGCTTTCGCTAGCGATGAACGTCGGGGCAATGCTCATTGTGTTTCTTGCGCTGATCGCGGTGGTCAATGTCCTCTTCGGTCTTGCTGGGGACGGCTACTACTGGGCCGCTTCGGAGTGGTTCGGTAAAGCGGCACCGGATGCTCGCATTGTATGGTCACTGCAAGGCTTGCTGGGGTACCTGTTCTCGCCGTTCGCTTGGCTTATCGGAATCGAAAGTGGCGATTGTCGGGCGGCAGGGGAGCTTATGGGGCTCAAGGTGGCCACCAACGAGTTCGTCGCCTACGCCAAGCTCGCAGAAATGGCACCCATCACGGACGGTGTCGCCAGTGCCGAGATGATTAGCAACCGAACGCGACAGCTAATGACTTATGCCCTGTGTGGCTTCGCCAACTTCAGCTCAATCGGCATTCAGCTTGGTGGTATCGGCGGTATCGCCCCGGAAAGGCAAGGCGATCTGGCAAAACTTGGGTTGCGGGCAATGGTCGGCGGCATCCTCGCCGCCTTTATGACCGCCTGCATTGCCGGTATGCTGATCTGAGGTCTCACTCAAAGGACGCGAAAACGCAAAGCACAATCGGAGAATCGCGCAGAGACGCAGAAACAGCGGAGAAATAAATTCTTGTAAAAACGATCTGGTGACGTCACCCCTAACAGAAGGCTTTTGCCCTCAACGATAAAAGTATTTGCGTAATCTCCCTATTTTCCTCTGCGACTCCGCGTCTCTGCGTGAGTCCTTTGTTTTTCCTTCCTTCCAAATTCGTTCCCCGTAGTTCACTGTTTTTATGAAGATTCTCCTTTGCGAAGAAAAACTCCACGAAGGTGTGGAGCGGATGGCCCGTGAGATTAAGGAAACCTATGGCGAAGGGCCGCTCACGATCGTGATGGTCCTCACAGGGAGCCTTGTAGTGGTATCGGACCTGATACGTATGCTCGACAATCCAATGCGTGTCGGTGTGATCGAGGCTTCCAGCTATGGCGGAGCGACCACCACTCGGGGCGAGCTCAGGGTCAACGCAGAGTTGATGCTCGACATCACGGGCCGTGATGTTTTGTTGGTGGACGATATCTTCGATACGGGGCACACACTCGTTCGAGTCATTGAGAAGATGCAGGAGTTCAAGCCGAAGTCGCTCCGCTCAGCCGTTTTGCTTCGTAAAAAGGCGCGTCAAGAAGTGGACGCCCAGCCCGACTTCGTCGCGTTCGACATTCCGGACGAGTTTGTCGTCGGCTACGGCCTCGACTACGACGACCTCTACCGCAACCTGCCTCACCTTGCCGTGATGGAGCCTGCGGACCTTGAGCGGCACAAAGAACTGGCCAGCGCCCATGAGGCATAGGGTTACTTCACCGCAGAGGACACGGAGAACACAGCGTTTTCCTCTGTGTTTTCCGTGTCCTTTGTGGTAAATCTTTTTCCGTCTTCGCGCGACTGGTTGTCTGCCGACCGAAACGGTATAAAGGAGTCCAACTTAACCAAGATGCCCACGGGTTTTATTAACCGGGGCTTTTTCCATTTGCTTCCAGGAGTCCCCCATGAGTGTCCTTGTTCAGAAAGAAGCCCCCGATTTCGCAGCCCAAGCCGTCATGCCAGACGGCTCGTTCCAAGAGGTCAAACTCTCCGACTACCGTGGCAAGCATGTGTTGCTGTTTTTCTGGCCACTCGACTTTACGTTCGTTTGTCCAACCGAGATCATCGCTTTTTCCGACGCTGCGGCAGATTTCGAGAAGTTGGGCGTGCAAATCCTTGGTGTCTCGGTCGATAGCCACTACACCCACTTCGCGTGGACGCAAACCTCCCGCGACGAGGGGGGCATCGGCAAGACCGCCTATCCGCTGGTGGCGGACCTCAACAAAAAGATTGCCGAGTCGTACGGCGTCTTGCTGGGAGGCGGTATCGCCCTTCGTGGTCTGTTCTTGATCGATAAAGAAGGCATCGTTCGCCACCAGGTGGTCAATGATCTTCCGCTAGGTCGTAGCGTGGATGAGGCGCTGCGGATGGTCCAAGCCTTGCAATTCTTCGAGAAGAACGGCGAGGTTTGTCCCGCCAACTGGAAGGAAGGTTCTAGCACGATCAAGCCAACGATTGACGACAGCAAATCGTTCTTCCAAACGGAATACGCTGGCAAAGCCTAGAGACGCCAGAGTTCGATAGATTTCGCCGCCTCCCCCCGACGATCCACGGCCCGGGGAGGGGGCGACGCTATCTTGTGTTTGCCCATGCGAGTAGCGAGCGCCCCGATCTTGAGGCACCTAGCCGCAGGCGGAAGCCGGCGGTCGAACCAGATGAACCGCCGGCTTCCGCCTGCGGCTGGCACCAATTTCAGTCGTTTTTAGGGTACCCCTTCTTCCGCCGAAAACAGGCTTTGCTTGCTTCTCAGCTCCAACTCTCTACATTTAAGCTAGCTAGCCCGCTCAATACCGACCCTCTCGGAGAACATGGATATGCCCACGGCATCCCTTCCCCACGCCGCCAATGGTCGCTGCCCTTCCCTCGGTGACACCGTCACGAAAGAGGTCGATTTCGAAGCGATCCAAGGAGCCGTCCGAACCATCCTCGCCGCCGTGGGAGAAGACCCAGACCGTGAAGG
>JAJRUA010000447.1 GCA_024278035.1 Planctomycetota bacterium
AGCACCTAGGGGAATCGTAATTGGTGCAACCTGAGCTGTTTGCAATTCAAACCGATCATTGACTCCGTAACCGAGCAGCTTGTTACCCGAAGCGGTAACCACTTGGTTGATTGAATTGAGATTGAGTTGGCCGTTGCGTGTATAGAGAGGCTGGCCCTGAGAGCCTTGCACCATGAGAAAACCGTCTCCTTGAATCGCAAGATCAAGTGAGTTGGAACTAATTTCAATTGTGCCCTGAGTGAATGTGGGCGAAATCTGAGCAACCTTCACACCAAGACCAATCTGGCGAGGGTTGGTACCCCCCGTTGCAGCACTCGGAGTCGAGCCGATCGACTGGGTCTGTAAAAATTGTGTGGCGAAGATCACTTCCGATCTTTTGAACCCGACCGTGTTCGAGTTGGCAATGTTATTGCCGACCACGTCGATTGTTGCTTCGGATGCTTGTAGCCCGGTAAGGGCTGTGGTCATGGCGGATTGAAGTCCCATGATTTATTTCTCCGTTTAAGTAGTTGGTATCTGAAAAAATGGCGACGCTGCCTGACGCTTCTCAGCCAAATTGGTTGAGCCCCCCGTCGGCAGCGGCTTTAAGTTATGGTTTCAGTAATCCCCCTCCCCTTTTTAGAGGAGGGGCTAGAGGAGGGGTAAAGAGCCCGTACGAAAGGTTCCAAAACCCCGTCCCCCCGCTTTTCTGGTAAATCGGCCTCCCTCGAAAACGGGGGAGGGGAACTACTGTGGCGTACTCTTTTGCTTCATTTATGATTGATTCCGTGTGGTCACTGACAATTTCTAAAATTATCTCAAGGTTTCTACACTGCTGATTTGACTGAGTTGTACTTTGGCGGAGTTAGCGAAACGGAGGACTTGTCGGTTCGCCGGGATGACTTCTGTTCCGAGTTCACTATCGGCCCGTTGATCGACAAAGGCCGTTCCTCCGGGAGGCAACTCGCCCAGATACTTCAGCTCTCCCGAACCCGATCGCGTTGTGCGATAAATCTTCTTGTGAACCGCCGTCTCAGGTAGGTTGTCAAGACGGATCGAACCCTTAAAATCATCCCCAAATTCGTCCGTGTCCGCCTGAATACGTACGCTGAAAATCGCATCGGGGCTTTCCCAAACGACTTCGTAGACGTAGTTTCCCTCTTCCAAGGCACCCGCTTGGGTACCCGCATCGGCACGTGATTCGATGGCCACTTCTAAAATCGGATTGCCTTCGTTGATCGTGACTTGCTGCACAGCACCAGTGACAAAATTCCCTTCTTCAGAAACGCCCTTGATCTCGGAGCCAATGAGCCCGGTTGCTGTCGTTACGTTTTGCCCTAATAAGACCGAATCGAGTGTCTCGGTCAGCTTGTCGCTCGCACCGATTTCTCGAATCTGTGAAATTTGCGCAAGCAATTTATCGTTGTCCACGGGATCAAGCGGATCTTGGTTCTGTAGCTGAGCCAGCATCAAATCCAAGAAGACACTAAGATCGAGTTCGCCGATCGAGTTGCCTTGCGGAGAGGCCGCTGCCGCGGGGGTGTTATTGGTTCCGGTAATTTGTGCCATGTGTTTGCCTTAGTGCGAGTCGCACGGACGTATAGTGGTTGTTTGCTCGTTATTCTTACTGCACGTCTCAAAACTATCTGGTACTTCGGTCTTTCTCGACCGCTGGACACTTTCTGATAGGTTCTGAGATTAGGCTCTTCGTCTCAATCGACGAAATAAACGCTGCGGTTAGGTGACGATCGCTCTAGGCCACGAGATCAACGCGAGCATCGTCAAAGGAAATGGTGGAAGGGGTGATCGCCGAGGTTTCAAGATCATGCCGGGAAGAATCTCTCCCCGTGGTACCGAGGGACTGTCGCGATGGCTGCCGGTCGCTTTGGGCATCGTCGTCTGAGCGCGGCCCATTTTCTTGGTCGTAGTCGGAGCCCGATTGTTCGTCGCGTACATCAACGTCGAACTTCTCAATGCTGATTTTTTGCTCGGCAAGTCGGTCGCGCAAGGCGGGTAGATTTTCGAGTAACAAATTTCGGGCGGCATGGGTTTCTGCTTCAAGCGAAGCAGTGAGGACGCCTTCCTTCACTTCAATTTGCACCTGGAGCATTCCCAACTCCGGCGGACTAAGACGCATTCGTATCGGTCCGCCCCCTTGTTGCTGGGCCGCTTCAAATGCTTTCGCCACACGAGAGACAAAACGACTTGGGTCGATCGTCGGGGCCGAGTTGGTCCTTGTCTTCGCAGCGGCAGTTAGCTCAGCGCGTTGGTTCGCACGCTCCTCTTGGCCAGTAACAGAGAGAGGACCGCGTTCCGAGCCATCACTCGTGTCGGGCGTGTCCTCCGAAGGGAGCGATGGCATCTCGCCCGATACCCCTAACGCGGCTGTGGAGAGAGGGGCTGGCGTCGAGGGTTTTTCAAAGATTTTTTCAACCGGCGCATCGATTTCGCTCTGCTCTGCGACATTTCCTTTGGCAGCGATCGCTTTCGCTTTATCGGTGAGCGACGGCTTCGGGAGAGGTTCTTCGTTCTGGACTCCAGAGGTAACGGGCGTGTTCGCAGCAATTTCAGCAGCGGTGAGGAGCGTTTCGTTGTTGACGTTATTTTCCTCCGGGGAGGAAATAATCGGCTGCTGCTCGTCGTTTTCCTTAGCGACCGCACCGACAGGAGTCTCACTCGTTTCATGAAGAGTTGTCTCAAGAACAGCTTGCTTGTCTGCTACCAGGCTAGTTTCCTCCTGCTTGAGAGAAACGTCCTCCGCTTCGAGAGTTATCCCCAATAATTCTTCCGCTGACTTGTCAGGAGAGTCTTGTGGTGCTTCGTCCGATAGAGCAACCACTTCCTCCGCCGTTTTAGCGGGAAGCAATTCTTCCGAGGTTACGGCTTCTTCCGGAAGAAGTGGAACTGCTACCGGGGCGGCCACGATCGTATCATCGGCTGTCTCTTCGTTCTCAGCGGAATCGATTGTTGCTTCGCTCCGAATCGAGGCAATCTCTTCATGATCGGTCGAAGCGATATTTTCGTCGGACGAAGTTGTCTTCTGGTCGGATTCTGTCTCGACGGCCTCCGGTTTTACTTCCTTGGTGGTCGCCGACGCCTCGGTTTTTACGGCTGATTCTTCAGGAGAAGGCGAACGATTTTCTGCCTTCTTTGCAAGAGAGTTGAGCTGCTCACTAAAACCTTCTTTTGCGGCGCGCGGTGTCTTAACCGGCGGAGCCGTGAGGGTTAGAAGCGAAGATGAGGAGACAGGTTCGTTCATCGGGAGAATAAAAGAGTAGGAGTCGGCTTGGGAAAGAAAATTAGGAGAAATCGCGATCGCTTATTTGCTGAAGCACTTTGTCAAGTTCTGCTTTGATGGGACCCCCGTTGAGCATCAGGTTGTGAATCTCATGAAGCTGGTCGAGTTCGGCCTCGGTTTGGAATCGTTTGAGGATGCCCGTCAGGGTTTTGCTAGGCATAGCGTTCATCAGGCGGATTACCGTCCCCATAGACTCTTTCCTTCTAGCAATATCTCTCCCCCCGTCGTTAAGTATCTTTAGTAGCAGCTCTTTTGCTCGCTCTGATTTGACACTGCTCAAGTCCCGAACAACGCTTTTAACACTTTCTTGATCGGTGAGTTCGCTTTCGCGTTTAATACGTTCTTCTAACTCTCGGGCGATGCTGTCGATGCGATTTCGGGATTCGGTCAGTTGACGAAGCATGTGATCGAACTCTCTACGGCCTCGCTGAAGCGAGTTTTCTTTGGCCTCAAAATCTCGCAACGCGATTTCGCGTAGACGCTTGACTTCGGCAAGAGAAGGTTCCTCTCCAGGTATCTCGGTGTCGGTGGTTTCGGTCTCTTTGGAGACGCTATCAAGATTGATATCATGGATCAGCGCAACGATCCGGAACATCTTCTCATCATCAAGCCGATCCGCTTGCCAAAGATAGCCAAACCCAAGCAGTGCGGTTAGCACCGTGGCGACTGCCGTGTAGCCGATAAGTGAAAAAATGATCCGCATGGTAAAGGTCTGATTCGTCGTTGATTATTGAGGAAGCGAATGTAAGGTTTAGATTTATTTGCCCGCGTTTGCTCGTTGCTGTTGCCGAGCGTTTTGTTGCGAAGCGAACTCATCCATCAAAAGCGTCTCACGTCGTTGTTCTTCTTGCCGGTGCCGTTCCTGACCTCGATCATCAAGTTTCTCTAAGGTTTTGACTTCTCTCTCGGCGGTGACCAGTACCTCACGGCGACGAATGATCTCTATTTCTACGGACTTCTGGTTTTCTTCAATCGCGCGAAGCTTTGCCCGAAGGCTCGTTTCGTAGCGTTGCAAGTCAAGCAAGCGAGCCACTTGAAGAGGGGCTTTGCTGGCCCACTCTCGGCGTTGTACGATGATTTCTTGTATTTCCTTCTCGATTTGAATCTTCTGTTCCCTGAGTGTTTCAGCCGCACGAAGGGCGTCGGCTACCTCTTCCCGCTGAGTATCTCGATGCGACTCCCGTAGATGTAGAATCGTTTTTAAGCGGAATTTGTAGCGTGCCATATCTTATTGATTCATAAGTTGTAATTAGGCGGTTGTTGGTGACGGTGTATCCGTTGTCCTTAACGAACTATTGGCTTGCAGGGGTGTCGAACCGACGGGTGAGGCAATCATCGCTGCCGCTTTTTGGCCGAGAGCGCTGAGTTGGGTAACCGAATCCTCAAGGGACGCCTCTTCCCCCACTTTTTGTCGCAAGAGTTTTTCGATATCAGGGCGAAGTTCGATTGCCGCATCGATCACCGGGTTCGTTCCTCGCCGGTACGCTCCGATTGAAATCAGGTCCTCATTCTCTTCGAGCGTCGATAAGAGTCGCCTTACGATTTGTGCAGCGGCGACATGTTCGGGTAGCGCTACCTCGGGCATCAACCGACTGAGGCTCTCTAATGGATCAATCGCAGGAAACGAACCTTGCGAAGCGAGCTTTCGGCTTAGCCAAACATGTCCGTCCAGCAAGCCGCGCATCGCATCGGCGATCGGTTCGTTCGGGTCATCTCCTTCGACAAGCACCGAGTAAAAGGCCGTGATGCTTCCCGTCGTAGTTCGACCAGCACGTTCGACAATGCGAGGCAAAAGAGCAAATGTTGAGGGAGGATAGCCGCGCGTCGTCGGTGGCTCGCCGGCAGCTAGACCAATCTCACGGCTTGCAAGGGCGGTGCGGGTGATCGAATCAATGACCAGCAACACGTCCTTCCCTTCATCGCGGAATGACTCAGCAATGGAAGTGGCAGTGGAAGCGGCTTGAAGTCGAACTATCGCCGGCTCGTCACTTGTGGCAACGACAACAACACTTCGTGCAAGCCCTTGTGGCCCCAAGTCACGTTCCAAAAATTCGTTGACTTCTCGGCCCCGTTCGCCGACCAAGCCGATGACGATCACCTCTGCCGAAGAGTATCGGGCCATCATGCCGAGCAGCGTGCTTTTGCCAACGCCCGATCCGGCAAAGATACCAAGCCGTTGTCCACGGCCACAGGTGAGCATCGTGTCGATCGCACGGACGCCCGTTGTAAGAGGAGAGTCGATACGTGGTCGGTCGATCGGCGAAAGGGGGTCGGCATGAATCGGAACACGTCGATCGGTAACAGGCCGAGAGCGTCCGTCGATGACCTTGCCATGAGCATTGACCACCCGGCCCAGAAGGCCCTGTCCGACTCGTAAACTACGCGTGGTGCGAACCAAACGAACGCGCCGGCCCCGCCGCACGCCTGCTAGGCTACTGAAGGGTGAAATCATGGTCAGGCGTCCGCGGAACCCAACAACCTCGGCTTCGATAGGCGTATTGCTTTCACTTTCGATTGCGACCAGCGCCCCGACCGGAGCTGGTAGATCAGCCACCGTGGCCAAGTGGCCCGTCGTTTCGACAACACTCCCCACCAGCGCAGCAGGCTGCGCCTTGTTGAGCGACTGGCGAAGTGTGGAAGAAAGGTTCATAGGAATAACGGCTTGCGATCTTTAATACACGTCCCCCAACCGTTTGGCACTCCACGATTTCTTGACCGCTGGAGACTTCTTGATAGGTTGGGGGATGGACTCTTAGCACAGCTCTTCTGTTAAACGGGCGAGTTGGGTTTCGATTTGTTGATCGACCGAGCCATGCTTTGTTTCCACACGACATCCGCCCGGTGTGATCGAAGCGTCGGCAACAATGTTGGGCGTCGCCGATTTGTGAATTGATTCGGAAAGCGTTGTGACTTCGTCTTTTAGTTTGGCGTAGTCATCGGGATTAAGCCGGATGGTGACTTCAGAGGAACTGGCGGTTAGTTCCAGTGATTCACGAATCCATTTTTTTGAGATATTCGGGTCTTGGCTAAGTTCACGACGTATAATTCGCTGGGCCATTGCGGCGGCGAGGCCGAGGGCCGACTGTTCCCAATGGTCAAGCCATTCGCCACGGCCATCGACAATTCCTTGCACGGCCTTATCAAGAGCCGGCTTGAGTGTTTGCATCTGCTTGCCAAGCCGCTCGGCAAGTAGTTTATCGATGGCGGCCTCGGCAGCTTGGCGTCCCGCGGCTTCAGCCTTGGTGCGAATCGCGGCGGCTTCGGCGTTGGCTTGTTGGATAATTTTAGCCGCTTCGGAACGAACCGCTTGAACGTACTCGTCCCCCTGTGTCGCCATGTTGCTAAAAGTATAGACCGCTGGCCCTGCCGCTTCGCTAGCGGTGGAGGAGGCCGAGCCGTCTTGTCGGAGGATGGTCGCCACGAGCGATCCTAATTTTTAAGGGGTTGTTTAGTTCATCGCCGCTACGCGGGCCACACGACGGGCAACGACAATTTTTTCTGCTGCGGCTGCCAAAGCGTGTTGTGCCCGATCAACTTCAGGCAGCGTGGTCGCTCCGAGGTGGGCGATACGCCGCCGGAGTTCTTTGGTCGATCGCTTGGGCAAGCCGGTCTCAAGCCGCGCGAGCAAGGCTTCGCTAGCACCGGCTAGGGCCAAAAGTGCGGTTCGCCCGTCGAGTTGATTCAATGCTTGAACCAGCGAGGGCCCATCGATTCGTTCGAGGTCAGCAAACGAAAGCCGTGGTGCGGGCGGCGACTTCGGTTGCGCACGTTTCGGAGGAACTGTTTGTGGTTTTTTCGGCGACCCGAGAGCGTCAGCGACCGGAGGTGCCTGGACAAACGGTCCCAGTTCACTTGCAAGCGTCGAATCCGACTGCGCGAGCTGTTTAACCAAGTTGCCACGCTGCTTCACAGGCGATGCCGCAAGAACCGCCCGAACGGTCTCCAAACGATCGGCTCGAAGACGGCGCTGCTGGTTTTGATGCTGTATCCAATCGGACAAACCGGCTGCAACAACACGGACACTTGCCGGGTCGGCTTCGCCAAGTTGCGACATTTGCAGAAGCAGGTTCGCCTGCTCGGCAGCGGAGTACTCAGCGAGAACTGCCGCCGAAGTCTCGGCAGGGAGATAGGAGAGCACCAGAGCAACGGCCCGCGGTTGTTCTCCCGCAAGATAAGTGGCGATAGCGCTTGAATCGGCATCGCGAAGCGAACCGAAGGGGTCGGTAAGGGGAGCGTTGTCCATCGTTGTTGCCAGCTCGGCGGCTGCGATGGCAGCGGTGCCCAAGCTGAGTTCGACACCTGAGTCGTTGGCCGATTCCTGTGATGCAAAAGCCGTATCTACGCGAAGTTGTTGGGCAACTTGTTCGCGCTCTTCTACCTCAACCGTTCCCAGTTGGGCAATCGAAGCGCGCAGCGCCGTGGCTTCTTCATGCGAAAGACGGGCAATCAGCGTCGCCGCCGCCTCAGGCGGAAGGCTCCGAATAAAGACAGCCGCTTTTCGAAGCGAGTTATTAGGTTGGTCGCTCACGTTTATTATTTCCGGTCCATCGGTTGCTAGCGAGGCTTCATGCCTTACACGGTAGTTTTTAGGTGGTCAGCCTTCAGTTTTTTTGCTGACCGCTTCCTGTCATCCTGCATTGTTGATCCAACTGCGAAGGATGGCTGCTGCGGCGTCGGGGTCGCCACTGACCATGTCGGCCAAGTCATCCTTGAGTGTGTCTGCTTTTCGGAGCTTGAGTTTGGGACGCGTACCATCATCGTCATCGTCCTCCGCGGATTGCGATCGATGGGACTCACCGGAATTGCCTCCGATGCCTTCTAACTGAAGTGAAGCGGTTCGTCCTGGTGGAAGGCTATTTCCGTTGGTCGAATTGACGATCGAGCGAAGCATCACGAGGCTAAAAATTGCGAGGCCAGCCATCGCCATCGTGTTGCCGTACCGACTGCCCCAAGAGAGGGCGTTGGACATCGTCGAGGGAGGCACCATCTCGGGCTTAGGGGCATCGAAAAAGAACCCGACCTTGACCTGCTTGTACTCATCTTCCCCTAACGACAATTCGGGCAACAGCGGTTCGACGATGTTCTCGATATCTCTGCGGAGCACTTGTTCATATTGCTCGAGTTGATCCTTGGCGATTTCTTCTGTTTCGTCCGTGATTCCGTAGCGGTCACGATAATCTTGTTTAACGAAAGAACGGGGTACAGCAATGCTGGCGGTTGCTTCTTTGAGCATTGCACCATAGTGGGTCGTCTCTTCGGTTTGTGAACCAACGACGTTCTGGCTGGTCTCTTCGATTAAAGAAGTTTCAGATTGATCCTTGCCTGCTAGTCCAGCATCCACGCCGTTACGTCCAGGTCCTTGAGCTTCAAGCCCCGGTTGACCACCGCCCGCACCGTTGGTTCTCTTAGTGGTTTCTTCGATGCTCGTTTGCTGTAGCGTGGCGGTTACCGATTCCGGCTTTGTTTGGATGGTCCGCCTTGTCATCGTGTCATCCATAACCGCTTTGACTTGGACGCGAACGCCCGGGATGTACCCGAGGTATTCAAGCAAATCACCTCGCAGTCCTTTCTCAATTTTGGCTTTGAGCTGGTAGAAGGGATTCTCAAAATCGTCCGGGTCGATGCCATCGCTGGCGAACGAGGCCTCTCCCCCGAGGTTGGTAATCTGTACCGATTCGAGCGACACATTGTAGGCCTTCGAGGCAAACGCTTTGAGGTTGCGCGACCGTTTGGAAGTGAGCGACTCGCCGACGTCTGGCATAACGCTCACGACGACCGACGCCTGCCGAGCCCGCCGCAATCCGCTTGAAGCTTGTTCGTCATAAATAACGATCGCCTGCTCAACCCAAGGCATGAGCGTGATAATGTGGGAGAGCTGTTGCTCCCTAGCCGCTTGGATGCGTTGCTTTTTAACCGTCCCGCTGTCAAAGACACTGCCCCCATCAAGGGCTTTGGACATCAAGCGATGGACATCCGGAGGAAGGGCCGCCGCATCGGCAATTGCGGCAATCGCCGCCATTTTCTGGCTGCGAGGAACGCGAATCTTGTTTCCTTCGATCTGGAACCCTTCGATCCCAGCGGTAGCCATCGCCGCTTCCATGCGAGCAATTTGACTTTGGCTAAACGCTTCGCCTCCGAAGAGATATTCATCGGGGCCTGCATTGGATTGCTGGAATAGAAACCCGAGGCTCACCACCACCACCGCCAGCAACAGCCCGGCCGTTATACGAGCGCCAGGCGTCATGGACTCAAACAAGTCACGTAGTTGCGAAAAGGTTTGGTTGACAAAATCCATGAAGGGCTTTTATAGCGGTGAGCGATGAACAGTGAAGGAAGGATGAACGACAGTTGGCTAGACCTCTAAACTCGTACCTCTTGAATCTCTCGGTAGACATCCATCAACTTGTTCCGTACCTGCATGGTCATACGAAAAGCCATGTCCGCTTTTTGTACGGCAGTAAGCACTTCGGCAGGGTTGACGTCTTCGCCCGTGAATAGGGCTTCGACCGCTTTGTCCGCCTGTTGTTGCATTCCATTGACGCTCTCAATCGAATCGACCAACAAGCTTTTGAACGAACTGGCACCTTCGTCGGAAGCCGTGAGTCCGTTTTGAGCGCCCGTCTGTCCCGTCGATGCCAAACTAGAGATCGAAGAGCCAAGCACTTGGCCGCTGTTGAGTGAAATGGGAAGCATGATGGTTTGTCGAAAAAACGTACGGTTAGTTTATGTTAGGGCTTCTGGGCTAGTTACTTTCTGTAACGCCGCCTTCTTTCGTGGTTGTGCTTGTTCGAGCCTTGTCGCGACTGTTTAGGAATTAGGCAATAATCTGTAGTGTTTGTTGACCGAGGTCTTTCGAGACTTCCATCACGCCGATGTTCGCTTCGTAGGCTCGGGTGGCGTCGAGGGCGTTGACAAACTCGGTAGTCATGTCGATCGAAGGAAAGGCGACATAGCCTTCGGCGTTGGCGTCGGGGTGTCCTGGTTGATAACGCAGGTCGGGCGGAGCAAACGATTCTTCAATGCTGCCGATTTTCACGCCGTTGCCACCGCCTGGGGTGCGAATCGAAGTATCCGTCTGGAAGGTGACATAACGTGCCCGATAAGGGACCGCTTCGCCCCGCTCGTTACGGGTCGTGGAAAGGTTGGCCAAGTTGGACGAAATCGCGTCGAGCCGCGCCCGTTGGGCGACCAAGGCGCTCGTACTAATATCGAGGCTACCATGCATAGTGATTCATTAACTCCAGGACGAAACGATCAGGCTTAAACGACACGTTCACTAATGGCCGACTGCAGTTGACGAAATTGGACCGACATCAAACTAATTGCAAGGTTGTGTTGGGATTGGTTCTTTGAGATTTCAGTGACTTGGCTTTCGAGGCTCACATCGGTTCCGTCGTGGTAAAGCACGCTTGTCATCGATTTACGAACACCGGCAAACTGGTCGTAATCGAGGGAGGCTTCTTTTGCTCCGTTCCCTTGAGGGCCCCCAACCGTCAATCCCGGCCCGCTTCGCAAGAGCGCCGCTTCGCCAAGGCTTGGTCCCGGCTTGCTGGTGAGGGCTTGCTTGAGACTCGTCTGGAAAGCTTCAGGCGAAAGGTCACGCGTCTTGTAGCCGGGCGTGTTCATGTTCGCAATGTTGCCTGCCAACACGCCGTGGCGCGCTTGCGAGAACTCAACGACTTGCGAGAGCATCGGCAGGTTCGAGTTGGCAAACAGATCAGGGAACATGATTGGTTTATTGAGGTTTGTTAATTCCCCTCTTCCGTTTTCGGGGGAGAGGAGGGGGTTTTAGACTCTCCGCATCTTGCGTGCCAAGCGATCGCGAAGGCTTGGCAAGCGTGGTGGTTTAGGTGCTTTTGGTTTTTCCTGATAGTAGATGTCGTATTTTGTGATCTCAACCGGAGACTTCCGCTGAACAAATCGGCAATTTCTGCCGATTGTCAAGCGGCACGAGTCACTTGGTTCTCCCGGGGGGCAACGCCATAGCTTCTTAGTTTTCCGCTGAGGGTTCGGACGCCGATGCCTAGGGCCTCGGCGGTCTTGGCCCGATGGCCCCCATGTTGCTCAAGCGTGCCAAGGATCATCTGTTTTTCGATTTCAGCAAGGCTCAGGCCTAGCGGCAGCGTCGCTGGGTGTTCCTCTGCCGTTGTAGTCAAAGCGGCTGGACTACTTGCGCTGTCTTGTCTTAACCAAGGGCGAATCAGCTCAGGTGAGATCGACGGCGTGTCCGAAAGTACGCAGGCACGAGTGATGACGTTGTGAAGTTCACGCACGTTGCCGGGCCAGTGGTGGGAATCAAGCAGCTCGCTTGCGGCGGCATCCAGTACCAGCGGTTCACGGTCGAGTCGCCCTGCTGCTTCGTTCAGGAAGTGATTGGCCAAGAGCAGCACATCCCCCTCACGCTCCCGCAAAGGAGGAACTCGAAGTGGCACTACCGCCAAGCGGTAGTAAAGGTCTTCGCGGAACCGTCCGGCGGCGATTTCTTCGGACAGGTCACGGTTTGTCGTGGCTAGAACGCGAACATCGATCTTGCGAGTTTCGCTGGATCCGACACGCTCGAAGGTCCGTTCTTGCAGTACACGGAGCAATTTGGCTTGTAGTCCGAGATTGATTTCCGTGATTTCGTCCAGCAGTAGGGAACCGCCTTCGGCAAGCTCGAACCGACCAATGCGGTCGGCATCGGCCCCCGTGAACGCTCCGCGGCAATGACCAAAAAGTTCGCTTTCGGTCAATTGCTCTGAAAGCACCGGGCAGTTGAGGCTCACCAGTGGCGAAGCCGACCGTCGGCTGGCCGTGTGAAGCGTTTGGGCAACCAATTCTTTGCCGACGCCACTTTCACCACAAATGAGGACTGTTTCGTCGGTCGCCGCAACGCGTCCGATTTGTTCCCGCAGGCGTGTCATCGCGAGGCTGGTACCGATCATCGTGGGGCCATCCGTAGCCATCCCCGATGAGGTCGTTTGGCTTTGTAGGCGTCCTCGCTCTAAAGCACGGGCGACCGATTGTTCGATCTGATCGATATCGTACGGCTTTTCAAGAAAGTCAAACGCTCCGTGGCGCATCGCTTCGACGGCGACCCCAATACTAGCGTGGGCCGTGACCATTAGCACCTGAATCGGCCAGCGACGTCGTTCGATCTCTCGGATCAAATCGAGCCCGCTCATGCCGGGCATTTGTAGATCGGTGATAACGAGTTCAAAAGAACGGGCGGAAAGTTTCTGCAGCGCTTCGGCACCGCTGGAGCAAGACTCTGCCGTGCGGCCACCATGGCGTAGCACATCGACCACCGACTGCCGAGCCGAGGCATGGTCATCGACGACTAAAATACGTGCCGCCTGTTCGTTGTGTGAGGAGTGGCTCTTGGTCACGCGGCGGCTCCCTTGTTCATGGCTGGGCGAGGTAGCCGGATCGTGAAGGCGGCTCCTCCCTCGGGGCAGTTGATTGCCGTGACCGTGCCACCATGGGCTTCGACCGCATGGGCAACCACCGACAGGCCGAGCCCGGTGCCCGTCTCTTTGGTGCTGTAAAAGGGCTCGAACAGTCGATTCTGTTGTTCTTCGCTGAGGCCAGGCCCGCTGTCGGCGACCTCTAGCTCAAAACCCTCGTGACTGTCGTAAGAAGTAATGACCAGCTCGCCCCCGTCGGGCATTACATCTAGGGCATTGAGTACTAGATTAAGAATTGCTCGTCGAATCATTTCACGGTCGGCGGTGAGGAGCGTGTTCGGCGGAACGTCGATTTCGATCTCGACCGCTTGTGCCTCGAACTGCGGTGCAAGCGATTCGCAGACCTCTTGAACCATGGGGCCGATCAAGAAGCTGCCCCCTTGCGGCTGGCGGTGGGCACTAAAGCTAAGTAAATCGTTCACGGTGGCCTCCAGGGCGGTAAACCCTGCCTCCACTTTCGATAGGATATCAAGCCCTTCCGCGTCGCCCAACAAGCGGCGACGTACGAGACTCATGTAAAGTGTGACGGGCGTTAAGTTATTGCGAACCTCATGGGCAACGTGCGATGCCATCTCTCCCAGGTCCGCCATTCGATTTTTACGAGCAAGCTCACGATTCTTCACTTCAAGCTCCGCACTGAGCCGCGAAACCTCTTCGCTGAGCAGAGCGTGTGTTTTCTCAAGCCGCCCTGTGGCGGTTTGCCAAGCTTCGAGCAACTCCGTGAGGCCAACCTCCGCCGGCGGCGCCTCTTCGCCACGGAAGACCGATAGCGCCGGCGGCTGTGCCTCAAACGCCGGCGGCGGTGTCTCAGGCGTGGCCTCTTGCTGATTAGGTAAAGCAGACATTCGTGGACTCGATAAGCTAATTAGTTCGTGGTGGAAAGATCGAGTGAACCGACAGACCCCTGAGATTCAGGCAAGGGCAGGGTAGAGGCAGACAGGGCGGGGGGAGACAGGGGACGTTTGTGAGGTTGGTAGGCAGCCGAAGCGGCATGGGCGGATTGGGTTCGCTGGAGTCGTTCCGCTACGCCATCACGACGGCGAACCATTTGGTCTTCTTGTTCTTTTTCCATGGCGATCACTTCGGCAAGCAATCGCTCGCACGTTGCCGAGTCGGCGGCACAAGCCGAGCGATGTTGGGGCGAGGCCCACTGGCGTGTGTCGGGGTCTTCGGCATGGAAGGGCGTCAGGCCTTGCTCCACAGCACGCAATGCGGCAATCAATTGTTGTTTGGCCGTAAGCAGTTTCAGCAGCGAAGTGATGTCCCCTTCGCCGATAAGCTCTCCCTGACGCCGGCCCACGGCAAGCAATTGTTCAAGCAGCCGTCGTTTTTGATCGACGAGCTTTGCCAGCGCTGTGGTAGAACAATCGGCCATGCGATCGGGTGCGAGGAAAGGGGAATTAGGAACAGAGAAAGTACGCACGAGAGTTGCCCCGCCAGCTAGAATCGAGCCAGTTCATCTAGCAATTGGCTCCACTCTGAGCGACTCAGGTTGGTCGAAGTAGCAAAATCTGCGTCCGAAGGCAAGCGATCTAACAGCCCTTTTGCCTGTTGGATTGCGCCAGCAGATCGGACGCTATCTTTCAGACGGCGCCAGCAGTGAGATATCTGTACCAGCGATTCAAGCATAAAGGGCTCGTTTTGATAGAGCGTTGAGATGCCTTGGTACAGCTTGATAGCATCTTTGTACCGACCGAGGTCAAAGAGAACGGTCCCCCCCAACATGAAGCAATTGCGAAGCGTAACGCGATCGAGTTCGTTGGAGGAGCCTGCTAGCGTTATCTCACGCTGGACTCTCTCGTAGTATTCGAGCGATTTTTCCAGATAGGACCGCGCCTCGGATCGAGCCTGTTCGCGATCGTTGACCGTGATCGCTTCAGCCAGTCGCCGGAGGGGCTCCTGGGCAGCATTGCGATACGCTTCGGCCATCAAATAGAGCGCCTGTCGGTGCTGTCGGTCCTCGGGATATCGGTCGATCGCTTCGGTGAGCGTGTTGATTGCCTCAATGTGCCTCTCTTCCTCGACCAGCAATCTTCCTAATTCTAACAGAGAATCTCGCCATTCAGGGCTAACCGGGGTCATATCGGTCCGCAGCAAATTATGCCGTAGAAGCTGTTCAGCTTTTGCATTCTTTCCTTGTAAGCGATAGGCACTCGCACATTTTA
>JAJRUA010000448.1 GCA_024278035.1 Planctomycetota bacterium
GATAGTTGCATGCGATCTTTTATCTGGGTCAATCGCAACCAGTGAACTACTCCGTAGCGATTGTTGTGAGGAATACTTGGTCCGCCAGAGCCTGTGTGTAGTTCGGTTTCTCCATGGACGATTGCTTCTGCTGGGTGATCTTCTCCCCTAGGTAATTGTATCGACCGCAATCGCCACGCGACTTTGACCGTTGCCTCAAGAGCGTGATAGATTTTCATTTCAATCGAGAGAGGATCCTTCTTCTCATGCAAGACTTCGAGTTGCTTGGTTCCACGGGTATAGCCCTTGCTGGTTACCGTGCAATTGTAGTGGCCCGGATAGAGGCTTGCGGAGGCGTGCCCCGTGTCGTCGGTTTTGACTGGTGGCGTCTTGGCAGTACGCCGACTTGATCTGTTCGGAGAGAACGTCACGACTGCATCGGCCAACGGTTTCCCTTGGGGGTCGACCACAAGTACGCTGACCTTGCGATGGTCTTCTTCAGTAAACCGACGAACCGTGAATACGCCGGCATTCTCGACGCCATTCCGAGCACCCGGGAATTCAAACGATTCCTTCGCTAACTCTGCTTGCGAAATTTCCACTCGACACGGCTGGCTGTTGTAGGAGCGTCGACGGTTAAACGTATAGAGATGGTAGCCGTCGGCAAACGACTCCAGGCTCTCGTTTTGGCCGCCATTACCTTGGACACGAAACGCACTTTTGGCGATTGGCTTGCTGTTTTGGTCAATCAACTGAAAGTAGGTCGCATAAAAATCGCTTTCCGCATTGGGCGATGCGCCGCGGGAGGCTGAGGCTTCGATCTGATCAATGCGTTTGATCAATGCGGCAGGTAGCTTCTCAAGGACCAAGCGTTTTTCGATCTCCGTGGCCAACTTATCGACCATGACAGGATAGGCGAGGGCAATTGCTTCGCGTCGCGATTGCAGTACCTCGTTAGCAGCTTTGCCAAAACCGGCCATGACCAAACTGCGGGCATACCAAAATGCCACGCCACCGTCCTCCGGCGCAACACGGTACGCTTCGGCAAGCAGGCCCAATGCCCGTTTGTCGCCATCGAAAAGTAGTTGTGCCTCAAGTCCCTTCAACAGCAATCCTTGGGCCTGATTGCCCGAGTTGGCTTTCACCAAAGCGACGGTTACCACGCTACTAAGCGGCACCTGGAGTTTTGCTCCGTCGACCTCGAGCACCAAGTTCTCGCCATCCATGGTCAATTGGCCTACCAGCACTGCGCCCGACTGTAGCACGACTTGTTGCTCTGCAGCGGCATTCAGCGGAACCCCAAGAATAGCAAGGAGCACCAGGAGCAAAGATAAAATCGTCCGGAGCATAGAACAGTCCTTATTTATATGTTGCGAAGCACGGTAAACTTACTCGTCTTTCAAACCTGGATCGCCGATCATGCGAAGATACTCGGCCAACTGCGATTGGATATCTAGCAGATCCTGCCACTGAGTCAGCGTGATTTTGACTTGCTCGTCTTTCTCGTCGACTTTGGCCGACTGGACAAGCTGCCTAGCACGCAGATGCAAGTACTCGAGTAGCTCCGAAATTTGAGCTGCCTGGCCAGCCGTTAGCTCACGAGGCAAGTCGGGAGGTAACGGAATATGGAGCGTGCTTTGCAAGTCTTCCGAAGCCCCGAGCCGTAACTCGAAGCTCAGCGACCCCGAATCGGCCCGATCGACCAACTCGCCCGCCCTCAACTCGCCCGTCTCGCTCAAGCCATCGCTGCGAAGCCCTTCAAGTCGACCTGCAATCTGATTGCGTGTTCCGTACAGCAACACCGAACGCCCAACAGAAATAACGTCGCCAAAGCGAAGAATCCGAAGATGCGTATCTTCGCCGTTAACTCGTGTGCCGTTCGTGCTTTCCAGGTCAGTAAGAACCAGCTTCTCCTGGTCTTCCTGGATTTTGATATGAAAGCGACTAATCCGCTCGTCGTTGAGCTGAACCGAATTGCCTTCCTCACGCCCGATCGTAATCGGCGGCGCCAAATTGCCGAAGACTTGGCCGCGATCGGCGCCATCCAATACTCTCAACGTAATTTGGCTCATCACTCGACCGACGCCCGTTCCAGCATTGACGACAAAAATCCCCCTCTATCGCTTATAACATGCGGTAGAGCCAACAGCAAGAGAATGCTCTTTCCTTGCGGCAATTCACGCAAAAAAACGCAGTTCTAACGAACTCAAGCGACAAACCAACACGTCTGAGCGATGCACGCTAGTCCGGAATATTTCCTGGCGGCGTTCTGTCACCCGTGCGAACGTAGTCCGATCGATTTTCGGCATACTCCTCAGCCGACGGCAGCTTGGCCTCGCCCGGGTTGCCCTCCTGCGCCGCTTCAAACATCTTTTGCAAATAAGGCCGACACCACCCGCAACCGGTCCCCGCACCAAAACATGCGGCCAGCTGTCCTACCCTTTTCGGCTTCTCTAGCCGCAAAAAGTTCGACACCTTCCGCTTGGTCACATGAAAACAAAGGCACAATTCTTCGTCAGGTTGCATCCGATTCTTTTCGCATTCGAGCAAGGGCTGTAGAGTCTCGTATTATATCCCAGCACGCATGCTTCGTCTTGGCCGCTAAACGCAAGTCGCCAAATGTAAAGCCACCCGACGCGCTCGATGGAATTCCTTCAAATCCAGCCATTCGCCCGCGGTATGAATCTCGTTTTGCCCACAACCTAGCGACACGGTCGGAATACCGTGTTCTGAAAGCCAATTGGCGTCCAAGCCGCCGTTGGCAATCGCATACTCGACTTCGCACCCGGCTGCCTCCAAGGCTGCCTTCGCCGCGAGTACCGAGGGATCTTTTTTCGACAAACAGAAAGACTCGTAGTCGAGATGTCCCTCGACCGTGACTTCGCCCCGACGCCCTTCACTGCTTCGTATCTTTTTGACGGCCTTTTGAAATGCCTTTTCGATTTCTTGCACGATACGTTTCCGAAAAACCGGATCATGGCTGCGAGCTTCAGCGCGAATCGTCACCAAATCGGGCACCACGTTCGTTGCCACACCGCCTTCGATCACTCCGATATTGCTCGTCCCCCGGTTACGACCTTTTTCGATCAAGCCATGCCAACCCCGCTCAACCAAGTCGGCCGTGGCAAGCGAAGCGATTGCGATCGCACTAACTCCTTGCTCGGGATGGCCTCCCGCATGGCTGGCGAGGCCTCGAATCTTTATCTTCATCCGGTAGCCGCCGGTCGCACCAATGGTGAGCCGATTGCTCACGCTACCATCCCAATTGAACGCCAGCTTGGGCTTGCCGAGCATACTGAGCCGGACATTTTTGGCGCCATGCAATCCGACTTCTTCCTGGACGGTCCAAAGAAAAGTCAAAGGAGGATGCGGCAACTTACGACGAACAAGACTCAACACCGTCGACAACAACACCGCTACTCCCGCCCGGTCGTCGCCCCCGAGCCCAGAGTCAGGGTCTGCCGCTACTATCCGGTCGCCCTCTCTTACCGGTTTCGTCCCCACACAAATCGGCACGGTATCCATATGCGCCGAAAACATCCGCCGCGGCCCACGCACCGTGCCTGGCATCCGCAACACCAAGTTCCCGACCTCGCCCCCCAACGCAGAACGCCGATGGGCTTTGTCGTTCTTCAAAGCACTGGCCGGAACTCCGGCTTTGGTCAGCTGCTTGCATAAAAAATCAACCACCGGCCCTTCGCCACCACTCGGCCCACGGATTGCTAGCAACTGCATCAGCAGCTTATTGGCATGCTCCTCTGGCATGGCTTCGACATCCTCTTTCTGATTTTTCTGCTTCACGCTTTTAAGTCCCCTTGCTAGCAATCAATATGCGACTCGAAATCGGATAACTACTTCAACAACCCACCCTCCCGTAAAGTCAACCCAAACAACCAGGGCCAGCAGGCAACCGTCACAGCTTAACAGCATTGGGCGATTCACACCCGCGATATCTCTCACCGATTCGCCAATCCACAAAATCTCTACGCAAGCGAGAGCGGCAGAATACCGATCTTACCAGAGAAAGCGCCATTTGTTTGTGATTTTGGCGTTGGTAAATTTGGCCGGTGTCTGTTGAGAACAGGCAAACCCTCACCTACGATCCACCGCTGCTGATTATCGCTCGACCGGTACCAGTTTTTTCTTTGCGGGGGCAGGAGGTTTCGTTGAATCGATGGACATCCAAAAAACCCTTGTGGCCAATCTCGGTCGCCTTGGGCTGTTTATTCGTGTTGGCAGTAGCTGCCCCTAGCAGGTGGCACGACTATCGATCTCTTACTCGCTCGACGGTTGAAGATCTCGCAGACCGCGAAATAGAGATCTCGCAACCTACGCAGAGCCCTCCGCAGAGCATTGTCTCTCTCGAACCCATGCTCGACGAACCCACGTTGTTTGTCGAACTTGTCGAAAAGCCGGAGCCCACTCTGCAAGAGTTCGATCTCGGCGTACTCCTTCAAATGCGAGACTTGCTAAGGGGCTTCGTCGATCGCCTTCCGAATCAAGCCCAGCCCTCCGAAGCAGCTCTCCGAAAACCATTGCCGCAGGTTTCTAGCGAAAACGATCGCTTGGCCATGCTCGATACGAGCGACCGCCCAAGACTCGATCGCATTACCTCGCGAGTTCCCGACCTAGCACCCATCCCAAATCAAATAACTCCAAAAGCTGCCAAAAAAGACCGCTTTGCCGAGCTTCTCCTCGAAGCCGCTCGAAGATTTCAGGCAGGCGAAAAGAGCGAGCCACGACTCGCAACGCGACCGCCCGCGACCGCTACGCAACAAACCCCAACCCTTGCGCCTACGCTGGCACCAGTCCCTACGCTAGCACCCACTCCCACGTTAGCGCCAGTTCCTACGCTTGCAGCTGTCCCGACACTAGCCCCGGTCCCAACCTTGGCACCCGTTCCCACACTAGCCGCAGTTCCCACGCGAGCCGCTATTCCAACGCGAGCCTCTGCCCCGGTCGAGGAGAAGGCCACTCCGCCTATCATTCGCCATCGCCCGAATGTGCTTTTCGACGAACTCCATGCCCTGAGCGGCGTTCCCCAAGCCTCGCTCTGGGCCGAACAAGTTGCTAGCAGCTTACGACAACTCACCGACCAATCGCCGACTGCCGAGACCCGGACGGCAGACATACTCAATCAGCTACACCAGTCGGTCGCCGAAGGAAATTCCCAAGCTCCCAACCTATCCAACTATGCCGATCAACAAAATTGGCAACAAGCCATTCAATCGCTCGACCGGCGATTAGGAATTTGGCAAGTGCTGCTTGCGCCAGCATCTTTGGAAACTTCGACAGCCGTCGAGCCAAGCATGATGCCACTATTGGCCGAAGTTGCCGCGCTGCTGGCAACCGAATCCAACGGCAACGACTGGCGCGAGTATCTCATGATCGACCGCATCGCTGCTGCTTCGAGCGAAGGGGCCAGCATCGATGCGAAAGGTCGCAACCGGCTTGCCCTCGAAATTCTCCGACGAATCGACGACCAGCGACTCACCACCGACCAGGTTAAGTTCCTCTCGACCCCGCCGATGCTCGACCTACAAAAACTCTTGCAGCCTTGGGCGGCTCAGTCGATCGACCTCAACCGGCTCGCCGCGTTGGTCGAACGCTATGAGTCGGGACGAGAACACGGCTATGCGGTTGCCATCGCCCGCATTCAGCAACGGCTAAGCTGGTCTGGCAACTCCGACTGGCTGGCCCTGGCCGACCATCTCGACCGACACTACCGCAGCTCCAACATGCGTATTGCTCTCAGTAGCAAACTCCTCAACCGCATGATTCCAAAACAAACCGCAACCGTCACGTCGGTTCAAGAAAGCATCGGTGGCGCAAAAGTCCGCGGCATGTCGCGAACCACGACCAACCTAAGTATCCGCCTACAACCCGACCCCAACAGCTGGCACTTCGATCTCGAAGCCCGCGGCAAGGTCTACTCCAACACTCAGTCGCAAACTTGGCCCGCCCGAGTGCGTAATGCCGCAAGAATGTATTTCGATGCAAAAAAGACCATCGTCATCAACCACGAAGGCCTCAAAATTTCTCCTACTCAAGCAACTGCCAAAGGCCGCCACGACCTGATCGGTGTCGATTCGCAACTCGATGGCGTTCCGCTGCTTGGTTCCTTGGTTCGAGAAATCGCTCGCAACAAAAACCGCAAAGCGCGTCCCAAGGCCATGTCGCAAGTCAAATCCAAAGTCGCCCAACAAGTGCGTACGCAAATGGATCGAGAGGCCGACCCCAAGTTTAGCAATTTGGAAAAAAAATTCCGCGACAATGTTTTGGCGCCCATGGGACAGCTTGCCTTGATCGCCGACCCCATGGCCATGTACACCACCCAGAACCGAGCCGTCATGCAGCTCCGCCTTGCCAACGAGGGACAACTCGGCGCCCATACCCCGCGCCCGCTAGCCCCTGCCGATAGCTTCGCAAGCATCCAGTTACACGAAACCGTTCTCAACAACGCCTTTGCCGGCCTCGAGCTGGAAGGTCGCCGAATGAAAATCGACGAACTCTTCCGCTTCCTTGCCAAGAAACTCGGTTACATCAATCCCGCGATTCCCGAGAATATGCCAACTCGCGCACTCATCGAATTCGCCACTCGCGACGCCCTCCTCGTCCACTGCGACGACGACCACCTGAATCTTATCCTCAATATCCGCGAACTGGCACATGGACGCGATAAAATCAAGAATTTCAAAGTCCACGTCCAATTCCAACCAACCCTCGAAGGACTCGACGTTCGCTTGATTCGCAATGGTTCGTTGCAGTTCTCTGGCCGTCGCCTCAAGACCGGCCCCCGCATCGTCTTGCACAGCATTATTGGAAAGCTCTTTCCCAAAGACCAAGAAGTCCGCGTCCTCGCAGGCGACTTGCGAAACGATCCTCGCCTCGCCGGTCTGATGGTCACCCAGCTGGTCATCGACGACGGTTGGATCGGCCTCGCCCTCGGTCCGGCACATCCCGAGCGCACCGCTTGGCGATCTCCTACGATCAAAAAGTCGAAAAACTCAATCCTGCGGTAGAGCCAAGAAGACCCCCAACTCTAGGTTCTTCAGGAAATTTAGTGGCCAATCCTAGCAAGGAATTGCAAAACATGCCTTCGCCCTGAAAGGGCATTTCGAGTGCTTCCTTAAAAAAATAGCCACCGAGCACACAGAGGTCTCAGAGAAAATACTGAAGTGAACCACTTTCTCTCGGCGTTCTCTGTGAACTCTGTGGCTACACCATTAAAAGAACTGCTCTAGAGTTTCTCACCGCGTTCACGCCGAGAAAAAACTCGATCGGCGTAAGACCATTCTGACAAGCAAGGCCAACAACGTGGCTGCCGCGAGATGGTCGGCTAAGATAAAAACCCCAACGCGCCCCATCGGGCCATTCACGGCCGCATGGGTTTGTGCTGCAACCGCCAAGCAGCCGAGCGACGCATAAACGGCCAGGCTAAGCAGGCTCAACAGTTCTTGCCGAACAGGCCGCGCAAGCACGGCAAACATTGCGCCGTAGCCGATCAGCATGATCGCCGCGGCGATCGGAATTCCGGGCCAAGCCATCGCAGCAAACACAACCGCCAATCCAGCAACAATCATCGCCGGGCCGTTGTTTACAAA
>JAJRUA010000449.1 GCA_024278035.1 Planctomycetota bacterium
AAATTGCGTTTGCCCGCGTCGTCCTCTTCCAGCACGTTCGTGCCGGTGATGTCCGAAGGCATGAGGTCCGGTGTGAACTGGATGCGCTGGAAATCGAGGTCCATGATGCGCGCAAGCGTGCTGACCATGAGCGTCTTGGCGAGGCCCGGAACGCCTTCAAGCAGGCAGTGGCCCCGGGTAAAAATCGCCGCAAAAATTTGCTCAATCACGGCGTCTTGGCCAACGATCACCTTTTGCAACTCTTGCTGCATCACATGGCGATGCTGGCGAAACTCCTGCAAGACATCGCCCAAATTGCGTGTTTTGCCAGGAGTAGTGGGGCCCGGAGTCGCAGAGGAAGAGGCAGTTGACACGGGATTTTTATCTCGGGTTGGTTTAGCCCCCGGCGGAAGCCGGGGGTAGCGTAGGAGTATCTTTGCAAACGTCTGGCGGTTAGCCCCGGGTCAGTGCCGGTTAGCCCCGGGTCACTGACCCGGGGCTAAAGGGGGGAACTCCGGCGGACAAGCCATTCTACCCCTTCGCTGCGAATCGGTTAGGGCTCGTCTTCTAGTACGCTACCATGAAAGGGTAAGCTCTATCCTCCCTCCACCTCCCCGCGATGTGCCAGCTTAGCTATGCCCCTTGCCCGACGATTGCCGATTGTAGCGATGCTGCTGACTTTAGTGGCAGTGGTGCCGATCGATGCGGTGGCTCAGCGTCGAGCACCCCGTCGGGCACCCCGTCGCAACGATCCGATCGATGCCGCCCGGGTGCTGGCAACCATCGACCGAGCGGTCGGGTATCTCAAGCGAACGCAAAACGCCCGAGGGGGTTGGAACGAGGCGGCAGCCTTTCCCGGTGGCGTTTCGGCGCTGGCGATCCTAGCGCTCCTCAACGCGGGGCTCGACGCGTCCGATCCCACCGTCGCCAAAGGGATCGACTACCTCCGAGGCCTTGAGCCGAACAAGACGTACGTGGTCGCTCTCCAAACGATGGTTCTCTGCGAAGCCGATTCGGTTCGTTATCTTATCGATATTCAGAAAAACGTCGATTGGCTTGAGAAGGCCCAGCGAACCGAGGGAAGCCGGGCCGGCTCCTGGAGCTACTCTCTTGACCAAGTCAGCAGTCCCGACCCGAGCAATTCGCAGTTCGCGCTGCTTGCCCTTTATGAAGCTCAGCAAGCGGGGGCTCGGGTGAAACCGGAAACATGGCGCACGGCTGCCGCTTACTGGCGAAAAATACAAAACGACGATGGCTCCTGGAGTTATCCGAGCAAACCGGCAAGTGGCAGCATGACCTGCGCCGGTATCGGAGCGATGGTAATTGCCAAACTTGCCAGCGATACGGGCGACGCCCGCGTCCAGCAGGGCAAGGCCCTCTGTTGCCAACCGCACGAGGACGACGAGGCGATCGAACGAGGGCTTGCTTGGCTCGGACGCAATTTTTCAGTCCGCCGCAACCCGGCTCACCGAACGGTTGAATCGGAATGGCACTATTACTATCTCTACGGCCTTGAGCGTGTTGGCCGGCTCACCGCCCGACGATTTATTGGCGACCATGATTGGTATCGAGAAGGAACGGAACAGATTGTCCGCATGCAGGATTCTTTGAATCACTCATGGCATGGCCGTGGCTCTGAAGGTTTTACGGCAGAGATTCCTACGTCGTTTGCCTTGCTTTTTCTAGCAAAAGGACGACGCCCCCTTTTGATCGGCAAGTTGCGTTACAGCGAGAAAGAGAAGCAGTGGAACGCCCATCGTCGTGATGCGGCCCACCTGACGGAGGCCGCCGTGCGGGCTTGGGACCTGCCGATGACGCATCAAGTGGTCGATCCGGTTCGAGCAACGGTGGACGATCTTTTACAATCGCCGGTGCTTTACCTCAGTGGTTCCGATACGCGGACGCTGATCCCTCAAGCGGAGAAGCTGCGCGACTATGTCGATCGAGGGGGATTTCTCTTTGCGGAAGTAAGTTGTGCCAAGGAGCCTGACACACGGCGTGGCTTTGAGCGACTGGTCGAAGCGATGTTCCCCGAGCCGGAATACCGATTACGACGAGTTCGTCCGGCCCACCCTCTTTGGCGGATGGAGCGGATCGTGCGAGGCGATTCGCCTTATGTCGGCAGCTTGTGGGCGGTTGAGTACGGCTGCCGAACTTGTGTCGTTGTTTGCGACCGCGATTTGTCTTGCTACTGGGAGTTGAATCGACCCGCGATGCTGGAAGGGTATCCCCAGTCGGTCCGCGACCGCGTTGCCGATGCCGAAGCGATTGGTCTGAACGTACTCGCTTATGCCACCAACCGGGAACCGCGAGGCAAAGAACAGCAGTTTGTTGAGCGAATGGAAACGATCGAGGTCGATGGCAAGAACGCGCGCGGTGTGATCCAAATCGCTAAAATTCGACACACGGGTGGATGCGACGACGCACCGGGCGCTTTGGCCAATTTGCTACGAGCCGCTGCCCAGGGCGAAACAAAGTTGAGCATGGGGCCCGATCCAAAATTGCTCAGCCCCGCTGATCCGGCCCTGCGAAATTATCACTTTGCGTTCATGCACGGTCGACAGAAATTTCGGTTCTCTCCCGCAGAGCGGCGTGAATTGCGAAAGTACCTGGAGAACGGGGGAACGCTTCTGGTGGATGCTATCTGTGCCAGCCGCCAGTTTACGGATGCCTTTCGCCGTGAGATTTCGCTAGCGATGGAGGGCCGACGGCTTGAGCACATCCCGGCAGGCGATCCGCTCTTCACAACCGGCTTCGGCGGTTTTGATCTTCGGCAGGT
>JAJRUA010000450.1 GCA_024278035.1 Planctomycetota bacterium
CCGTTGCCATCCATAATGATCGCAATATGCCGGGGCCAACGCTCCACAGGCAAATCATCGAGTGCTAGGATAGAGGACATAAGTAGAACCCTTTACGAATTAGACGCAGATGAACGCGGATAAAAAAGCATTTTATCCGCGGTTATCTCTTCAATCCGCGTTCATTCTCGTCTAATTCGTTAGCTCTTTTCGGCTTTCTTTTTATGCGTTCGCAGCGAGGACTTCAGGTTGGCTTAGCAAAATCGTTTGGTCGCGGCCGGGGCCGACTGAAACAAGCGACAGCGGCAAGCCGACCAACTCGCTGACGCGGTTGAGATAATCCCGGGCGTTGACGGGGAACTCATCCAGCGACGTGCAGCCGGTGAGGTCTTCGCTCCAGCCGGGGAGCGTTTCGTACACGGGTTTCACGCGGCGAAGGTCGTCCACATGGCTCGGGAAGACGCTGCTTCGCTTACCGTCCAGTTCGTAGGTGGTGCAGATTTTTATCTCTTCGACGCCACTCAGCACGTCGAGCAACATAATCGCAATACCATCGACGCCACCCAGCCGGGCCGTGTAGCGGACGGCCACGGTGTCGAGCCAGCCACACCGACGGGGGCGTTTGGTGACGGTGCCGTACTCGTTGCCCTGGTCGCGTAATTGTTGGCCGACTTCGTTGTCTTGTTCGGTAGGGAAAGGTCCTCCGCCGACACGGGTCGAGTAGGCCTTTACCACGCCGATCGTATGGTTGATATATTTTGCAGGGAGTCCCGAACCGGCGGAAATGCCGACGCCGCTCGAGTTGCTACTCGTGACAAACGGGTAAGTGCCATGATCCACATCCAGGAGCGCGCCTTGTGCCCCCTCGAACAGTATCTTTTTTCCTTTCTCAGCGGCGGTGAGCAACATTTCGTTCGTATCGCAAACGTGCGGACGAAGTCGCTCAGCGTAAGCACGGTACTCTTCGTAAATCGCAGTAGCATCGAGCGGCTCGGGGGCGTCGCCGACAGCCATTGCGGCAAGGACCGGCGTCTTTGCTGCGACAATGTGCTCGATCCGCTGGCGCAAGTCGTCACGGTAGAGATCGCCCATTCGGATGGCGTAGGACCGGGCAACTTTGTCACGGTAACAGGGGCCAATGCCTCGTTGCGTCGTGCCAATGTTCTCTCCGTCGGTCGTGTTGGCATCAAGTGCCCGGTCTTCAGCAAAGTGCCACGGCATGATGACATGGGCCCGGTCGCTGATCTTGAGGTTCTTATCGAGTCCCTCAACGCCACGACCGGCCAGTTCATCGAGTTCGGAGATCGCTTTGGGGGGATTGATCACCACGCCGCCAGCGATGACGCTTGTTACCCCTTCAGTCATCACGCCGCTGGGCAGGAGCGATAGCTTGTAGACTTCGTCGCCAATCACGACGGTGTGGCCCGCATTGGCCCCTCCCTGAAAGCGGACGACAAAATCGTGACGCGGGGTGAGCAAATCAACAATTTTCCCTTTGGCTTCATCGCCCCACTGCAAACCAATAACACAAACGCCAGGCACGGGAGGAACTCACTAATAGGGGACCGGGGGGGATGGAAATCAGCCCCGCCAGTTTACAACACGCCCGGCAACGCCGTAACCACCTGTCTTGGTCCCCGCGGGGGCGAGCCGCCACGTCGAGCCAACCTCCGGTCGCTGACGCTCGCGGCTCGTCTACGAAAACTAGCGCCTAGCGACTCCCCAACTCTATATTTAATGCCGGAAGTGTCGTTGCCCAGTAAACAGCATCGGCATTTTGCATTGGTTGCAGGCGGCGATCACTTCGGCGTCGCGACGGGAACCGCCCGGCTGGATCACGGCGGCGACGCCCGCTTCGTGGGCCGTGAGGATCGAATCGTCGAATGGGAAGAAGGCGTCGGACGCTAAGACCGATCCGGCCACACGGTCGCCCGCTTTGCGGATGGCGATTTCAACCGAATCGACACGGCTCATTTGCCCCGCTCCGACTCCGACCAGCGCCCCGCCACGGGCTAGGACGATGGCGTTCGATTTCACATGCCGACATGCGGCCCAGGCAAACCGTAGGACGGCAAGCTGTTCGTCGGTTGGCTTTGTCTCCGTGACGCATTTCCACTGGTTCGGTTGGTCGGGGCCATCGTCGGCCGCTTGGGCCAGGTAGCCGCCGTCGATCGCGCGGAGCGTTAGTTGGCCTTCGGCAGGGGGGGAGCCTCCGACACGGACAAGCCGGACGTTGGCTCGCCACTTCGGTTTAGTCGTAAGAATCTCAATCGCTTCGTCAGAAAAACTGGGAGCGGCGATCGCTTCGACGAACTTGCCCGGTTCGGCAAGGCACTCGGCAGCCGCCGCATCGACTTCCACATTAAAACCCAGGATCGATCCGAACGCGCTGAGCGGGTCGCCCTCCCAGGCAAGTCGGGTCGCTTCGCCCAGTGTAGAAGCTGTCGCGGCACCGCACGGGTTGTTGTGTTTGAGTACGGCAACGCCTGGCGTGGGCAACGACCGGGCGGCAGCCCAAGCTCCGTCCAGATCAAGCCAATTGTTATACGAAAGCTCCTTTCCATGCAGTTGTTCGGCATGGACGAGCGCTCCGGCAGGGGCAGCGGCATCGGTGTAGAGCGCGGCAGCTTGGTGAGGGTTTTCGCCATAGCGAAGCGTTGCCTTACGGGTGAGCGAGACGTTCAACTGCTCTGGAAACGCTTCGCCAACATCAGAGTTCAGCGCGTCGGCCGGTTGAGCGGAGCCGAGTTGGGCAAAGTAGGCGGCGATGGTCGTGTCGTATTTTGCCGTGTGGTCAAACGCTTTGCCGGCGAGTCGCCGGCGTAGGGCGAGCGTCGTGCCGTCGTTGGCTTCTAGTTCGGTAGCGATTTCGTCGTATTGGCTCGGGCTGGTGGCGATGGTGACGAAAGCATGGTTTTTTGCGGCAGAGCGAACCATCGAGGGGCCACCGATGTCGATCTGTTCAATCGCCTCTTCGACCGGCACGTCCCCCCGGGCAATGGTCTGGGCGAACGGGTAGAGGTTCACCACGACCAGGTCGATCGGCAATATGCCATGCTCGTCGGCAGAGGCCATATCCTGGGGATTGTCACGCCGACAAAGCAGCCCGCCGTGAATGCGCGGGTGAAGCGTTTTGACACGGCCCTCCATCATTTCGGGATACCCCGTGTATTCGGCAACATCCCGCACGGCGACGCCCGCCTCTTCTAGAGCCCGACGGGTGCCGCCCGTGCTGAGCAGCTCGACGCCTTGGACCTCTAAACGACGAGCGAATTCGACTAGGCCCGACTTATCACTAACACTCAAGAGGGCACGACGAAGGGGGGCAATTTCCATGATTCGTAAGGTGGAAGGAGGGGGCGGGGCCCGAAAGATAGCACTCGAAGTTGTGAGTTTCTAGTTGCTAGGCGCTAGTTCGGCAGGTTGCCCTCGTTTCGTAGGCGAGCCGGGTGCCGTAAGGCCCCGGAGGTTTTACAGCGGATGCCTTGTCGCAAGAGTCGCATCGCTGCTGATTTCAGAGCCCCTCCGGTCGCTGACGCTCGCGGCTCGCCTACACAGATTTTTTTACCGAACCCTTCTTGGGCGGGTCGCGTAAGGGTTGTTGTTGGCTGGGGAAAGCAGGACTCCCCAGCGTCTGGTGGCATTGAAGCCTCTTTGCAGCTTTATCAGCGGGCGCCCTCGCAGAAGAGCGATTCGGCGCGACCCTTCGATCCGGGCGAATCAGAGCAACCCGCCAAGTCGGCCCGCAAGACCGAGCATTACTCGGTTTATGCCGGTCTTTCGACCACAAATCGTGGTAGCGGGAAAAAACAGGGCTTGGTTTTTTGACCGCCCCCCGTTTGTGACCTATATTCGCATGGCCGGATGGTTGAACAACCATCCGCAAAGGATTCGGAACAGCGTGGCTCACGGATGACGCTCCCCTTACTTACGGTTTGAGGGAGAGCCCCTCTTCTCGCTTGGAGTCGCGTTAGCTGGGACGCGCCCCGACTTCCTTGGCCGCAATTATTATCGCGAACGCCCTCCCCCGGTTTACGGTCGCGATCCCCCCTCTCGAACGCTACGGCTTTTGAGATTGTCCCAGCGAGACGGAACGAGCCTATGTCATCGTGCTTTTTTTCATGCCTAGCCAGTCCGATGCGTTTTTACGCAACGCGTTGTCTAGCGATGCTGTTGTTGGTAGCCCCGACGTTGGGGTGGAGCCAGACGACGCTGTCCCCGACCTTAGTGCCCCGTCCCTCGGAGGCTCGTCCCTCGGAGGCTCGTCCCTCAGAACCCCGTCCCTCAGAAGAGGTACAGATTGCCGACGAGGCACTCCCTGCTGCGGCCGACGAGGCAATGGCCAAGGGACGCGACTTTGAAGCACGTGGCCTGTGGCACGAAGCGGTTTCTAATTACGAAGAGGCGATGCGTGAGTTCCCGGCCGATCGTCGGCTCAAGCGGCGTTTTGACATCGCTCGCCTGCATAGCAGTTTAGAGCGTCGTTACGCCGATGCGAGCTTCGTCAAGATGGTCCGCCAGATCGATAGCCGATCG
>JAJRUA010000451.1 GCA_024278035.1 Planctomycetota bacterium
CAAAAAAATCATGCCGAACATGTTCTCCTCTTCCTGCTCTCGGTTTCTCTGCCTATCGCTACTCACTTTGTTGGTGGCTGTTTCGCCGGCGATCGGAAGGAGGCCTTTGGTCGATTCGGTTGCCAAGTTTTCGGCGGTTGGGACAGAGTACGCGGTGGCCACGGTTCAGCCACTGGCCACCGACGCGGCAATAGCTATCTTTCGTGAGGGGGGCAATGCCGTTGATGCGGCAATTGTGGCGGCTCTCACTTTGGGTGTCGTTGATAACCACAACTCGGGCATCGGCGGAGGCTGCTTGATCCTTGTCCGAAAACCGGACGGTGAGTTGCTGGCCATTGATGGACGGGAGGTGGCCCCCGCTGCTGCTCACCGTGACATGTACCTTGTGAATGGCGTTGGAGACCCTCGTCTTAGCCAAGTTGGACCGCTTGCCGTGGGGACTCCAGGAGCCCTTGCCGCCTACGCAAAACTGCTAAAAAACGCCGGAACTAAGCCACTTTCGCGGCTTCTGGCACCAGGGCTCAAGGCGGCCCGTGAGGGGTTTTTGGTCGATTCGAATTACGCCCGTCGCTTGAAGCACCATGCTCCGACTCTCGCCAAGTTCTCAGGCTCCCAAGCCCAACTTCTGAAAGAGGATGGCTCGCCTTATCTCGAAGGGGAGCGACTCGTTCAACCCGATCTTGCCAGCACCTACCAGGGAATTGCTGAGCAGGGGCCTGACTGGTTTTACCGTGGGCCGTTTGCTCAGCAGGTTGGCAAATGGATGGAAGCCAACGGAGGTGTTCTAAGGACAAGTGACTTTGCCGCTTACAAAGCGAAGACCCGTACGCCGGTGATCTCAACCTACCGCGGCAGAACGATCGTTGGCTTCCCCCCCCCCAGTTCGGGTGGCGTCCACGTCGCGCAGATCCTTAACCTCTTGGAGCCGTTCGACCTCAAAGAGACCTTCAACACGGACGAGATCCGGGCGAATCACCTGATTGCCGAAGCGATGAAGCTTGCCTTCGCTGACCGGGCCTATTGGTTGGGCGATGCCGACTTTGTCGAGGTGCCTCGCGGCTTGGCTTCTAAAAAATACGCTGAAACACTTTCGGCCAAGATCGACCCAAATCGTTCCACCCCCGTCGCTTCGCACGGGACGCCTCCCCAGTGGCGGCAAGACCTCTTCGATCGCCACACGACCCACATCGTTACCGCTGATGCCGAGGGCTATTGGGTCTCTATCACAGCGACGGTAAACACCGGTTTCGGATCGAAGGTGATCGTCCCCGGTACGGGCGTTGTGTTGAACAATGAGATGGATGACTTTTCGATCCAGCCGGGTGTTCCGAACGCTTTTGGGTTGATAGGGATGGAAAACAACGCGGTCGAACCTGGCAAACGGCCTCTTTCAAGCATGAGCCCCACGATCGTGCTGGATGCAGAGGGAGAGCCGATTCTTGCGGTCGGAGCGGCGGGAGGACCACGAATTATCAGCCAAGTCGTCCTGACGATCCTCCGCTGGATCGATCAAGGGCTTACCCCGGCCGAGGCTGTCGCTGCCCCACGGCTTCATCACCAGTGGCGTCCCGACGAGGTGGTTCACGAAGAAACAACCTCTGCGGCGATCCTAGAAGGCTTGGTTAAACGAGGACACAAGCTAAGGGAGCGACCTTCCCACTCGGCGGGGGTTACCCAGGCTATCGCCCGCGATGCCGGGGGCCGTCTCCTCTCGGTTCGCGACCCGCGAATCCCAGGAAAATCCTGCGCGGAATAGAGAGTTTCTTGTCGCTATTCAGTTACCCTGAAGGGATTGCTGTAGAGAGGCATACGTACGCGAAGAAACTCACCATGGAACTGAGGCAATTGATGTTTTTCTCTTTCTTGCTATCTCAACTGGCCGCTCCCTCGGCTAGCTCCAAAGCCAACCGCCCGAAGTCGCAGGGCCGGGCTCTTGCGATTGAGGCGCTTGAATCGCGTGAGATGCTTTCTTCTGGGGGGCTTGTTGATGTCGGAACGCAACCTTCGGGAGCCCTGGACGACAAAATTGTTTACATCCATGGTGGCCATGGCCGCGTCTACGACAATGGTTGGGGCTACCAGCGCCCGTTACTTCTCGGCATGAACGAGGATCTTGGCAACTTGGACCAAATGAGCCAGTTTGCCAACACGCTGTGGAACGCTGGTGCGACGGTCGTTCCCCTCCGTCCTATCGGCCGACAAATCAACGAGGCCGTCCTGGATAACGATGACGCGGGCGTCTCGTTCACCGGCGCTTGGGGCAATGGCAGCGGGAGCATTTACTATGGCGATTCGGGTGATGTCCGGTACCGATTCGCCACGACTTCTCTCACAGAAACGGCCACCGCCGTTTATCGACCGGACCTTCCCGAAGCAGGATTCTACCCTGTTTACGCTTGGTCCCCCGCGGGGACGAACCGTGCGACCGACCAGGTCTATCGCATCCTCCATACGGGTGGTGCTACAGAGGTCACGGTCGATCATAGCCGGGTTGGTAACGGCCTCGTCTACTTGGGCACTTACAACTTTGAGGCGGGAACCGCCGGTGCGGTTGAGATCAGCAACAAGTCGACCGAAGTGGGCAAAGTGGTCGTGGCCGACATGATCCGTTTTGGAAACGGCATGGGAGATATCTCGCGTGGGGGCAGCGTTTCAGGCGTTAGCCGAGAGAACGAGTCGGGCATTTACTGGGTCCAGTGGCACGTTGATCGATCGCAGGGAATCCCCAACAGTGAGTACCGGGTCAGCAGCAACGACCGAACGGCCTCCGTCTCTTTCTCACCCCGTTATGCGGAGTTTATGAACCAATCGGGCGTTGGCACACTTTCGGACAGAGTCTTTGTTAGCTTCCACTCAAACGCCGGCGGCGGTGGCGCACGAGGAACGCTCGGCCTCTACAATGGCAACAATGACCCGAACACGGCGACCCCCAATCAATTCCTTCTCGCCGATTTATTGGCGAGTCAGGTAAACGATGACATGGTCGCTCAAGCAGGCGTCTATGAGAATGATTGGTTCAACCGAACGGTGGTTACGCTCGATCGTGCCGATATTGAGTTCGGGGAAATCAACAATTATCGAATCAATAACGAATTTGATGCGACCATTGTCGAAGTCGCTTTCCACGACAATCAGTTTGATACCGAGTTGATGCGCGATCCCCGGGTCCGAGCCGCGGTGGCAAGGGCAACGACCCAGGGGCTTGTTGATTATTTTAACAATGTCGATGGCGGGGCCACGGCAAACATTGATGCGCCTCCCCCAGTCGGAGCCGTACGGGTCGAAACAACCGGCTCTGGCGAAGTCACGATTGGCTGGACCCCCGGCACGGCCTCTTCGTTTGCTGGTGACGCGGCGGATGGCTACGCCATCTACGCCTCAACCAATGGGCTGGGTTTTGATGGCGGAACTTTCGTCGCTGGCGGAGGAACGGCTTCTTATGTTTACACGGGGCTTGATCCCAACCAAGCCTACTATTTCAAGGTCGTTGCTTACAACGGCGGCGGGCAATCCCCCGATTCGGAAGTGCTGGCTACCATTCCTTCGCTCGCTGCTAAGAAGGTGCTGATTGTCAATGGTTTTGATCGCCTGGATCGCAATCTCGTACCGACCGAGCAACAACCAGGAGGCGGTTCCGTCACTCGCATCTGGACGCGCAACGCCAACTCTTTCGACTATTCAATCCAAATTACCGAAGCGATCGTCAGCGCCAATGCTTCAGTTGCCCTGAGCGGTGCCTCGAATGAGATGGTTGCCGACGGATCGGTGACGCTCAGTGACTACGACGCTGTCTTCTGGATTCTTGGCGAAGAATCAAGCGCCGACGATACCTTCGATGCCGCGGAACAAGCGGCCACCGCCGCCTATCTGAACCAGGGGGGCAAGCTCTTCCTATCGGGGGCTGAGATCGGTTGGGACCTCGATAACCTCAACAACGGACAAGCGTTCTACAACAACTCGCTCCGTGCTGATTACGTCTCGGACGATGCGGGGGCCTACACAGCAACGGGTGACGTCGGATCGATTTTTGAGGGCCTCAATCTCGCCTTCGACGATGGTTCGATTTTCTACAACGTGGATTTCCCTGATGTCATCGCTCCGCTTGGCGGGGCCACTTCGGCCCTTACCTATGGCAATGCCGCTGGATCAGCAGCCGTTCAGTTCGATGGCGGCGTAAGTGGCGAACGCCTTGTGATGCTCGCTTTTCCGTTCGAGACGCTTACCACGGCCGAGGCACGGACCGACGTCATGGCAAGAACGCTTGAGTTCTTCGGCATTGATGCCACGGCTCCCATCACGGTTAGCGAGATTCTTGACAACGACGACGGAGCACCCGTTTATACGGAGACTGGCACCTGGATCACCAGTGGCGACCCGGGCGTCGGAGGGCTAACCCAACGGTTCAACCTTATTGGTTTTGCTGGTACCGCAACTTGGCAGACCGACCTCCCCTTTGCGGGTGAGGCCGAAGTCTTCATTCAGTACGATGCCGATAGCAACCGAGCATCAGGAGCCCGCTTTGAGGTCACTGCCGGGGCGAACTCTTTTACCGCGATAGTCGATCAACGTCAGCAGGACTTCACTTGGGTCTCGCTTGGCACGATTGATTCCGACGGCGGCGTAATTAGCATCACCCTCGACGCTGCCGCGAGTACGGGCGCGGCCAATTCGTTGGTGATTGCCGACGCTGTGCGAATCGATTTGCGCGGAACGCCTCCTCCTCTTCCGGGTGACTACGACGGCAACGGCACCGTCGAACAAGCGGACCATGCCCTTTGGGTAACAACGTTTGGAGACGCCGTCGTCGCCGGAACCGGTGCGGACGGCAATAACAACGGCATCGTTGATGCTGCCGACTACACCATCTGGCGCGATAACCTAGGGGCAGCAGCCAGCACGGCTTCGATGGCCAGCACAACCTCGATTAGCTTCCTCACTGCCGCGCCAGTTACTGCCACGCTAGCGGGGCTAACAGCCTCTTCCACAGAAGAAGCCCCCTCTCTGGCTGCCGCATCCCTTACAACACCGTCGGCAGTGAGGAGCGAAGCCCGATCGTTCTCGTCAATCCCCTTGATGCAAAGGGATCTCGCTGACAATCGACAATTCCGAAGGGACCTTCTTTCTGTAACTCGTCCGATTGTCGACTTCAATGAAGAAGTCATCGACCGCGCCTTCGCTCTATCCGAAACACCTGAACTTAAGGAGGAAATCGAGACCGATCGAGATCGTTTTGCGTTGGAAGCTCACCCCAGCCGCCTTTTGTAAAGAGCTTTTACCCCGCCGAGGATTGCGCTCCGG
>JAJRUA010000452.1 GCA_024278035.1 Planctomycetota bacterium
CCTTAAAATTCCGGAGGACCTCCGCTGCTGTGCTCGCGTTGGCAATGGCTTGGACAACGACGCCTACCCACGCCCAAACAACCTATGACGTAGGGCTTAATGGCACGCAGTTTGTCTATAACGGAGCGTCGAACACCCGCATTGACCTTACGATTCAGCAAGGCGATACGATACGGTGGACCTGGATGAGTGGATTCCACAACGTCACTTCCGGCCTAGAGCACGGAACTGGCGGTTCCCTATTTGCCAGCGGCACACCTACCGACGTCGTCGGAACAACCTTTGAATACACTTTCAACGACGTAGGCGAGTTTCCCTATCACTGTGGGCCTCACGAGGTTATCGGGATGGTCTCGTCGATAACGGTTATCCCAGAACCATCGACCTTGGCAGGATTGCTGACCCTTGCGGGACTGCTGATGGCCAGTCGGCGGCGCGGCACGCGATAGAGTAGCCCGTTGTGGCTTTGTCGTTTTTGCAATAAAATTAAGGCGAGCAGCCGGTGGAAATCCATCAGCTGCTCGCCTTGTTTTGTGAATCGCCCCTCTTTCTGGAGCCGACGAATGCGCTATACCCATCCGTTTTTGTCTCTGCTCTTTTTCAGCATTCTGGTTCTTGCTGTTCAGCCTGTGTTTGCAAAGGATGCGGAAGAAGAGGAAATAGCTACTCTAAAAGCAGGTGCGCCGGCACCCGAGCTAAACCTGCTGGGCGTCGATGGCAAAACCTACCGATTGGACGATTTTGCGGATGCCAAAGTGCTAGTGGTTGTTTTCACTTGCAACCATTGCCCTACAGCCCAGGCTTACGAAAAGCGAATCGTTCAGCTTCACGCAGATTATCTCGACAAGGAGGTGGCGATGGTGGCGATTTCGCCTAGCGACCCGCTGGCTGTAAGGCTGGACGAGCATGGCTACACAGACCCTAACAGTCCGTTGAAGAAGCCGCGATCCGGGACATCAAGCGGCCAGGGCGAGCCCGAAACGTGCGAGTGGTTCTCGGGGTGTTTTTGGGTGGGCGCGATTTCTCGATGCGACTCGAAGCGCTAGCGCGGCCAAAGTGTTAAACCAGGCGATGTACAGACTTCCGGCAAGGCCCGGTTTGCCCTGCAAGCTCCTTGCCGTGCCGAATCCGAACAGCTTGCGCATGACGAGGCCCATATTGCGTGTCATCGCCGACATCAGGTGCCGCTTCTTCACTTTTTCGAGGCCGTGAAGCCACGCGCGGCGACTGCCGCCGGTGCCGCAAACATGGGCGAAGCTCCGTTCGACCCGCTCGCTACGCTTGCGCTGCAACGCGCGACCCCGATCCCCTTTCACTCGCCGATGGTTGTTCCGAAACGCTTGCTGTTGTTCGTCCGGCTTATCCTTCCAGTTGCGACGGCGCGTTTGCTTCGGCTCGGCGATGTACGTTCGAAGGCCCTCGGTGAATTCTAAATCGCTGAGTACTTCGTTCGTGTGGTAGCCTTTGTCGGCGACAACCTCTTCGATCTGTGCGTCGATCTCGGCCTGAATCAAGTTGTTTTGTGCGGCGGTAACACTCGGGCCAATCGTCTGGCCATCCGACTGGTCGGCAGGATAAACTTCCGCCGAAAGGATCAGCTCCGTCTCCAAGTCAATCGTATGCTCGGCCTTGTAGGCGAGGTGAGTCCGGCCATCTTTCATCTTGGCGATGCGACTATCGGGGTCGGTTTTACTCTCCCAATCTTCGTTCGATACCTTCTTGTCCTTCCGCTTCCTATCAAACCGGGCAATCTCTTCTGCGGTCGGATCGTCAGTCTCTTCGATCTCGCCCGATTCGAGCATCAATCCTTTGATATAGGCCTGCCAGTCTTCGCCCGAGTCGCGGCGGATAATACTTTTCATCGCCGCGTTGGCTGCGAGTGTCGTCGTATCGACGGCAACCGTCTTTCCTTTCACGAGTCCCTTTTCGCTCGCCAGTTTCATCACCCACTGAAAAATGGATTCGTAAACGTCGTACGGCAACCGGTCGCGAACTCGCGTCATGTTCGAGTGGTCGGGTGTGTTCTCGGTTAGCCCAATACCCAGATAGTCGCGAAGCGAAAGGCTGTCGGCACACCGCCACGCGATGCCACGCTGGCTGCCGATCCCCTCGAAGTAGCCAACCATCAGCATCCGAAAGTAGGTGCCGGGCGGGATGTCGGGGCGGCCCATGGTGTTGTGGTAGTATTCTTCACAGATCGTTTCGACATGCTTGTCGAACTCTGCTTCCCGGAACAGCTCGTTGAGCTTGCGGTAGAAAGCGTGTCCTTCGGACCGCGGAAGCTCTTCCTCCGCCACCCAAAAGTCACGCTGCCGCTCCGACTTGCGCCGTCCAATCGCCATCCCTTCTCCTCCTCAAACCCGAAACCAGACAAAAAAACCACCCGATCCCTTGAATTTAGCGCCAGAAGGCCTGCCTGGGAACCCCGGGAAACGGTGGGCTTTTTCAACGGGCTGCTAGGGAAAGGCAAAAAGCGTGTACTCGCGGGTAGTTCGTCGTGGCCGACGGCGCTAACGCAAGCACGGTTCGATGGGTTCGCATGTTTCCGTTAGCGCCCGTCGCCCATGACGAACGCCCCTTGCCACCGTCTTCCCCGTTCCACAAGCCTTTCATTCCTATTTCGCAGCCTGCCGTTTTGTGTGTTGGTGGCGGTGGTTTATCGGCTGGCTTACGCCTGCCGCTCGCCTGAGGGGCGATTAGGCAGATTTCTTGGGTCTCCCTCTGGGGCGTGTGGTTGATTCGAGGCTGAGTCGTTTTGCGGTTTCGGAGGTCCAAGCTTCGTCGCCGAAGGGGAGGCCGCGTGTGACGCTGTGGCGCAATTTTGCGAGTTCTTTTTTGCTAATCGCTTGATTCACTTTTTGAGTCCAACGGGGTGATCGTCGCACGGGCCATGGTGCAAGCTCGATCGGTGAATCACCGCCCAGCCAGTTGAACAAACTTCCCCACCGGTAGTTTTGGGCTCGTTTTACCAAGCGGGCAATTAAAGCATTGCGTTCAACATAGCAGCAGACGCGGTGGAAGTGCTCGTCGTCTTGAACGGGAAAACTTTTGTATCGGCCTTGGTAGACATGGCCGTCCCCTGGTGAGCGTGATAGCGTTGCGTGTGCGTTAGCGTGACCCAGCCAATGAAAGCCGACATTCCCCCGTCCACCTGGGGCG
>JAJRUA010000453.1 GCA_024278035.1 Planctomycetota bacterium
AGTGGCCCTGTAATGGGTGCGGTCCTCGGGATAGTGCTTGTCTACGTCGGAGCCCTGGCTCTTGGCTTGCCACAACGGGGGACAGAAGTCGTCGTATCAGCGGCAGCCGCCCATCACGAAGAACACGGCGAGGCGGATCACGCCCATCTCAATCAAGCCGAAAATGCGGCTGAAGAACCTTCCGCCGAGGAGCAGGGCGAGGAGCCTTCCGCCGAGCAGCACAGTGAGGAACATGTTGCGAGCCAAGCCCCGCCGCTCTGGACGGTCCTCCCCTTTGTCTTGCTTCTGCTGGCGATTGCCATCTTGCCGCTCATCCCTGCCACGGAGCACTGGTGGGAATCGAACCTGAATCGGCTAAAAGTCGCAGGCGGACTCGGCCTTCTAACCCTGCTCTACTTTGGTTTCGTGCACAACGCGCCCATCGATGGGCACTGGCCTGCCCACCACACGGTGGCCCCCTCCGCCTCTAGTTTTGACTGGGGGTTTGTCAGCGCGATCCTCGAAAACGCTATGTTACAAGAGTTCATCCCGTTCATCGTCTTGCTATTTAGCCTTTACACGATCTCCGGCGGTATCCGTATCTCGGGTGACTTACAGGCCAACCCGATGACCAATGCCATCTTCATGGCGGCAGGGGGACTCCTGGCAAGCTTTGTTGGGACGACCGGGGCGGCCATGCTGCTGATTCGGCCTCTCCTGGAGACCAATCGAGATCGGAAGTACGTGGTTCACACCGTTGTTTTCTTCATTTTTATTGTCTGCAATTGCGGGGGCTGTTTGTTGCCGATTGGCGATCCGCCCCTCTTCCTTGGCTACCTGCGCGGCGTTCCCTTCACCTGGACGCTCGGACTATGGGAGCCGTGGCTCTTGTGCAATGGGTTGCTACTACTTGCCTACCTGTTGCTCGATGAATTCGCTTACTACAGCCGTGAGACGGAGGCCGACATTTCGCGTGACATCCGGCATATCCGGGCTCTCAAGTACGAAGGCCTGATGGTCAACGGCCCGCTCCTATTAGGCGTGGTTCTTGCCGTTGCGCTGCTCGATCCCTCGAAAACGTTGCCCGGCACCGACTGGCATCCGTGGATGTACCTCCGCGAACTGGTCCAGTTGGGCCTCGTTGCCTTGTCCCTGTTTTGGGGGCGTCACCTCGTTCGCGAAAAAAACAGCTTTGATTACCACGCCATCCTTGAAGTCGCCGCCCTTTTCAGTGGCATCTTCATCTGCATGCAGCCCGCTTTGCAGATTCTCAATGAAATGGGCCCCAAGCTGGGGATCGACGCCCCGATGGCCTTTTACTGGATCACGGGCGGTCTCTCTAGCGTGCTGGACAATGCCCCAACGTACGTCGTCTTCTTTGAGACGGCCAAGACCTTGCCTGCCACAACGGGAGATGCCCTCATCGCCGGCGTGACCGAGCCACGGCTGATCGCCATCAGCCTCGGCGCTGTCTTCATGGGAGCCATGACCTACATCGGCAACGGCCCGAACTTCATGGTCAAGGCCATCGCCGAAAAGTCGGGCGTGAAAATGCCCAGTTTCTTCGGCTACATGGTCTACAGCGTCTGTTTCTTGCTGCCGATCCTGGCCTTCGTCGCTTGGCGGACGTTCTGAGATAGAGTCGGCAGCGGGCCGAAAATCGCTTTCGGCGACTGCCCGCTGCCGACTGCCCCCTCTTCTAAAATCCGGTCTGTCAGAAATCCGCCAGGCAAGATAGGATTGGGGCCTACCCTCACTGCCGAAGCTTCCCGTTTGCCCCACCTTGTCCGTGTCGCACGAAACGATCCTAACAGCCGATGCCTTGGCCGACCTTTGCCAACGCCTCTCGACCTCTAAGCGGATTGGTTTCGATACCGAATTCGTCTCCGAAGACACGTTCCGGCCCGAGCTTTGCTTGATTCAGGTTATCGGCGATGGCCCCCCCGGTGAGCCCCCGTTGCTGGCGGTGATTGACCCCCAGAAAGCGGGCAATATGAACCCGTTCTGGGAGCTTCTGGCCGATGGCGACCACATCACGATTGCTCATGCGGCGCGTGAAGAGATCAATTTCTGCATGACGGCCATCGATCGGCCACCGGCTAATCTGTTCGACACCCAGCTTGCCGCCGGGCTTTGTAGCGCCGAGTACCCTGCCGCCTACAGCTCGGTCGTTCAGCGTTATTTGAGCAAACGCCCCAACAAAGGCGAACAGCGCACCGACTGGCGTCGCCGGCCTCTTTCCGATGCCCAAATCGAATACGCCCTTGAGGACGTTCGCTACCTCTTCACTTTGCATGACAAGATCATCGAGCGTTTGCGAAAAAAAGGCCGCTTGGAGTGGCTCGAAACGGAGACCGAGGCATTTGTCACCGAGGTTGTCAGCGCCCGATCACGCCAACGGTGGCGCAAGGTCTCAGGCGTGGGCAACTTACCAATCCGCAGCTTGGCGATCGTCCGCGAGCTTTGGCTCTGGCGACAAGCCGAGGCCGAGCGACGCGATACACCGCCTCGCCGTGTCTTGCGAGATGATCTGATTGTGGAGCTTGCCAAGAAAAAAACTGCCGACGAGAGCAAAATCCGTGCTATCCGCGGCATGTTGCATGGCCAGCTCAAGAAAGCAATCCCGGACATCGCTGCCGCAATCGCCCGAGGTCTGGAGGCACCAACCGACGACCTCACCGGCTCGCGACGTAAGCCGCCCCCCCCGCAGCTTAACCTGCTGGGCCAGTTCCTTGCTCCTGCGATGACGAGCATCTGTAATCGGGCTGAAGTCGCCGCGAGCCTTGCTGGCACGGCGACCAGCCTACGCGACCTGATTAGCTATCGCCTCGGTTTTTCCGGAAAAGATAGTGAACTTCCCTCCCTTGCAATCGGCTGGCGAGCCGAATTGATCGGTAATTTGATCGACGACCTCCTGAAAGGCAAAAAATCGATCCGCATCGGCGATCCCAACAGCGGCCAGCCATTGGAGTTTGAAGAGGTGTAGTAAAGAACGCAGGGGTTGCTAGCCGATCCTGCCAGGGTATACTCGGGGGGCTGGCGTCCCCCCGACGCTGTTTTAAGTTGTTTTGCGGCTGTAGCTCAGTTGGTAGAGCATCACGTTGCCAACGTGATTGTCGTCGGTTCGAATCCGATCAGCCGCTCTGGATTTCTCCGGCTTGGCTTGCCGTTTCGCTTGGCAAGCCGTGCCGTCTCGTCGTTTTGCTTGGCGAGCCGTGCCGTCTCGGCCACGGCGTACTTTCTGCTCTCATTTTGCCCGCCGGGGCAATTTCTTCGCCCCAATAACCGATATTGCCGGCAGGGATTCACGCCAGCCGGTTTTAACGGTATCCTGGCTAGCTTCCAGAAGAGTCTCATTACCTGCCGATAGGGCGGTAGGGACTCATTGGGTATTCACCGTTTGCTAGCATTGGACTTACTGTCACTGAACTGGTTGCCACTGAAATGGCTGCCACCGACGGCCTGCTAGCACGGAACGCCTTTTAACCAGAGATTTTGAGAGAATAAGCGTATGTCGGCGGACGAATCAATCAAAGACGAAGAACTTAGTGGCGATACGGCCGTAGCCGAAGCGGAAGGCGAAGAGACACCGTCTCTCTCTCTTGAAGTGGAGGTTGCTAAACCGAGCCCTTGCGAACGGCGGATCGCGGTGACGATCTCACGCGAGGATATCGACCGCTATCTCGACAACGCTTACAGCGAACTGATGCCGACCGCTTCAGTTCCTGGTTTTCGCGCTGGTCGTGCTCCACGCAAGATTGTTGAGCAAAAATTCAAAGGCGACGTTGTCGATCAGGTAAAGGGCTCGCTCCTGATGGACAGCCTCACGCAAGTGAGCGAAGAACAAGACTTCGCCGCCATCAGTGAGCCGGACCTTGACCTTGAAGCGGTTGAAATGCCGGACGAAGGGCCGCTCACTTTCGAGTTCAACATTGAGGTTCGCCCCGAATTTGATCTGCCGAAGTGGAAAGGTCTCAAAATCAATCGGCCCGTCCATGAGTACTCCAAGGAAGACATTGATGCCCAAGTCGAGCAAATGCTTGCCCGGTACGGCCAGCTTGTGCCGGCGGACGAAGCGGCCGTGGAGGGCGACTATCTAACCGCCAACCTCGTTGCCTCCCACGATGGCAAAGAGGTGGCTAGCGACGAAGAGTCGGTCTTGCGAATCCGTGAGACGCTAAGTTTCGTGGATGGACAGATCGAAGGCTTTGCTAAAATTGCGGAAGGTGCCAAGGCGGGTGACAAACTCAGTGCTAAGGTCACGTTGACAGACAATGCTCCGAACGTCGATTTACGTGGCAAAGAGATTTCACTGGAGATCGAGGTTCTTGAAGTCAAGCGGCTCAAGTTGCCGGAACTCACCGAAGAGTTTCTCCAGGAAATTGGCAATTTTGAGGCGGAAGGCGACTTCCGCGACGCCGTACAGAAAAATCTGGAACGCCAGCTCGAACATGCCCAACAGCAGAAAGCACGTCAGCAAATTAGCGAATTGCTTGCCGAAGCAGCCGACTGGGAGCTTCCGCCCGCCTTGCTCAAAAGGCAAAGCGTCCGCGAGCTTGAGAGGGCTACTATGGAGATGCAACGGAGTGGCTTCAGCGAAGCCGAAATCCGTGCCCGTGAGAATGCTCTTCGCCAAAACAGCAAAGAAAGCACGGCTGCGTCACTAAAAGAGCACTTCATTCTTGAACGAATTGCGGAAGAGGAAGAGGTGGATGTCGAAGAGGGCGATTACGATCGCGAAATCTTCCTCATCTCTATGCAAAGTGGCGAATCGCCTCGTCGGGTTCGTGCCCAGCTAGAAAAGCGGGGCATGATGGACGTGCTTCGAAACCAGATCATCGAACGCAAGGTGATGGAATTGGTCCAGGCCGAAGCGAAGTTCGTTGACGAACCGTTCGATCCTCCTAAGCAGGATGTTGAAGCCATCTCGTTTGCCGCCGGTGGCGACTTGGGAGATATCCCTGAAGCAACCGATAGCGCTGAATCTACCGAAGAAAACGCAGCGGAAACGAAAGACGCCTAAGATAGCCTAGGAGAGTGAACGCCGAGTTCTCTTAGGCGATCTCTGCGTTCTCTTTGGCAGGTTCTTTTAGGATCTCTCCGCGAAATCGATATGGAAATTTGATAATAACCGCCATCGCAATTGCGATTGTTTAACCGCACGTCCCCCAAACTGTTGGGTGCTCCGGTCTTTCTTAGACCGCTGAAGGCTTCCAGACGAGTTGGGGGATAGGCTCTAATTACACGTCCCAAAACTATCTGGTTATCCCGTCTTTCTCGATCGCTGGATACATCCAAACGGGTTCGGGGACAGGCTCTAAGAAGGAACTGATATGAGCGGAAACCTTTTCCTAGGAAACGGACAAGAGCAGGCCGGTTACAGCCCTGTGGACCCTCGTGCTGCCCGCGACTACCAGCGTCAGCGTCAGATGACGCTCGGCGACTTGTTGCTGGAAAATCGGGTGATCTTTCTGCAAGGGGAGATTTATGATGGCAATGCCAACGAACTGGTGATGAAGCTCCTCTACTTGCAAAGCGAGAACCGCCGCAAGGAGATTCACTTTTACATCAACTCGCCCGGTGGTAGTGTCACTTCGACCCTCGCCATCTACGATACGATGCAGATGATCACCTGCCCCGTCTCGACCTACTGTGTCGGTCTGGCCGCCAGTGGGGGGTCGGTTCTGCTAGCCGGTGGCGAGAAGGGTAAACGATTTGCCTTGAAACACTCAAAAGTGATGATCCACCAGCCCCACGGTGGCGTCGGAGGCCAAGTCTCGGACATCGAGATCCAGGCAAACGAAATCATCAAGACGCGGGCAACGCTTAACCAAATCCTCGCCGAAGACACGGGAAAGACGCCCGACGAAATCCTTGCCGCCTGTGATCGTGACCACTATCTCACGGCTGGAGAGGCAAAAGACTTTGGCCTCGTCGATGACATCCTTACCAAGCCACCCGGCTCTGAGGAAGACGACGATTGATTGACAAGCTCTCAACAATCGGTCTTCGGCTAGCTTGCTTTTTTGGCTAAAAGCTGACGGCCAGTTTTATTCGTACCGCGATTCAGTTGCTATCCTTTTTAGAGAACGGACCTCTCCCATGCCTCTCATTCCTTACGTCATCCAGAAGAGCGGCCGCGAAGAGCGGGCGATGGACATCTACAGCC
>JAJRUA010000454.1 GCA_024278035.1 Planctomycetota bacterium
AAACCAACCTCGACGACACGCCGGGCGAACAGATCGGCGACTGTACGGAACGCCTCTGGAAGGCAGGAGCACTCGATGTTGCTACCTCCATGCTACAAATGAAAAAGCAACGCCCCGGGGTGCTACTCACCGTTCAAGCATCCCCGGCCGATGCGGACCGGCTTGCAGCCATCATTTTCCGCCATACAACGGCCCTCGGCATCCGGCAGCAGGCGATCGATCGCATCGTTTTGCCACGAGAACGAGTGACCGTAACAACCGAGTGGGGCGAAGCGTCGGGCATTGTCGCGACGCTCCCCGACGGTGAAAAACGGTTCACCCCCGAGTACGAAGTGTGCAAAAAGCTTGCCGAGGGTGCGGGTGTAACGGTCGCACAGGTTTGCGTGGCGGCCAGCAGTGCCTATAGCCGAGGAATATAGCGTGCCTTTCCCCCCTTTATTCGCCGCCAGCATGTTTGCCTCGTTGCTATTCGCGGCAGGGATTGCGCTGCTAACGATGCTGCTGCTCAGGCGTTCGTACCGCTACTTCGGTCGTCGCCGGACACGTGGCGGCTCGGGCCCTACGATCGAGTTCCAGCCGCGTCCCCAAGGCAAATGGGATGGCGTGAAAAAGGACGCCAACGCCCGGTTCGATCGCGATCAGGTCGAACTCTACGATCTGGCCCGCGATCTCAAAGGCCAGCTCGATAGCAAGATCATCGTGCTGAATGAATTGATTGTGAAAAGCCAACAACAAATCGACCGGCTGGAAGAATTGCTGGCCGAGACGGAGCGAAACGAGTAGCTCTGAAATTGGACAGCTCATGCCACCATTCACTTCGGATTGCGTATTCCATGAAAGGCTTTGTGGATAATGGTGGCCGATCCCTGCTGAGGGTGAAAATCGGGGAGATGACAATCTAACGCCATAGAGAATCGGTCCGTAGGGGGGCAACGGGCGGGTAGTGAAAGCACGAATAATCGCTAATTCCCAACACGGTTTTTCCCGTCCGAATCTTCTCCCTTTTTTAACTTCCTTCCCCTCTCCTCCCCTCCTTTTAATGGGTAGCCTGAAGCCAAGCGTCGTCGTCGGGGCCAAAGGTGACAGGTTCTGTCGGGAGCGATTCTAAAGTAAATCGCCCGGCGAACTCAGCGGCGCTCATCGGGCGGCGGGGGCCGAGGCCGCTCCACTCGGCGAGGAGGCCGACAACGCGCTCTGGCGTGACGCCACGCTCGCGGTACGAAGCGAGTCGGCTGTCGCCGTGACGCTTGGCCAGTTTTCTACCGTCGGGGCCAACGATAATCGGCAAGTGGGTGTACTCTGGTAGCGGCCCCAGGTCGAGCAACCTGTAGAGCAAGATTTGGCGCGGGGTGGAACTGAGGAGATCGTCACCACGCACGACACGGTTTACCCCTTGCCGGGCATCGTCCACCACAACCGCCAATTGATAACTGGGAGGCCCTCCCTTGGTGGTGATAAGAAAGTCGCCGATCTCTTGTTGAGGGTTCCGCAATTGAGAGCCGACGAATTGGTCTACAAACGCGATTGGCTTGTCCGGCGTGACAACACGCCATGCGGTGCCCGGTTCGTCGATAGCTTCGCTGCTTGGTGGCGGGCTGTTCAGTTCGGGCCGGCAGGTGCCCGGGTAGCGCAAGTCATGTTCGCCCGCTTCGCTTGCCGCCGCGATTTGTGAACGCGTGCAACGGCACGGGTACGCCTGCCCCGCTGCAATCAATTGTCGAAGAGCCGAGACGTAGGGCGTTGTATCGAGTGCCTGAAAAAAGGGCCCCGAGTCCCAATCGAGGCCGAGCCAAGTGAGCGTCTCGATTGCCTCTTCGGCAGCGTTGGCTCGGATGCGAGGACCGTCAAGGTCTTCGATCCGCAAAACCACCTGCCAGCCAGCCTGCCGAGCCATTGCCCAGTTGATGAGAAACGTACGGGCGTTGCCCAAGTGAAGGGCACCTGTCGGCGAAGGGGCAAGGCGAGTCGTGGGCATTCCCCATGGTACCGCGTCGGATTCGTAAGGAATAGCCATTTGACTTGGCGGGGGAGGATGGCTCATAATCGTCTGTTCGTGGCGATCGAACGAGGGGCCTCTGTGACGGGGGCCTTGCGAACCTGGTCAGGGTGGAAACGCAGCAGCCATAAGTTTGTGTCATCGGGTGCGGGGGCCTCTCGTTCGATCGCTGTCATTAGTAATAACGGCAAGGCCAGTACTTCCCCTTCTTGGTCCGGCTGCTAGCCGCCGACCGAAGTCAGCGGTTTCTTCTTTGTCCCCCTGGATAGTCGCCTCTGCATGTCGGACTCTGCTGAAAGCTCTGACACGCCCAACGCGGACGAATATGTCGTCGTTGCGCGACGCTATCGGCCCCAGACCTTTGGCGAATTGATCGGCCAAGAGCATGTCGCCCGAGCGCTAGAGCAGGCAATCAGCACGGGTCGCATTGGGCACGCCTATCTGTTCACCGGTGCCCGGGGGGTTGGCAAAACTTCGGCCGCACGGATTCTGGCCAAGGCCCTCAACTGTGAGCAGGGCCCAACCGCCACGCCATGCAACCAGTGCGATGTTTGCCAAAGCGTCACTGCCGGGTCGGACCTTGATGTGCTAGAGATCGACGGTGCCAGCAATCGGGGCATCGATGAAATTCGTCAGTTGCGACAGAACGCTGGCATTCGGCCAAGCCGCGTTCGCTTCAAAATCTACATCATTGACGAAGTCCATATGCTTACGAAGGAGGCGTTCAACGCGCTCCTTAAGACGCTCGAAGAACCGCCCGAGCATGTGAAGTTCATCTTCGCCACGACTGAGCCGAACAAAATCCCGATCACCATCTTGTCACGTTGCCAGCGATTGGACTTTGCGGGGATTGAGTCGAACTCCATCCAGCAGCGTCTTGCGCAGATTGCTGAGGCCGAAGGCGTTGGCATTGATGCCGAGGCATTGCAGATTCTCTCGGTCCGTGCTGCCGGATCGATGCGGGATAGCCAGTCGTTGCTCGAACAGTTGCTTGCTGTGGCGGACAAAAACATCTCGGCAGACGATGTGAACCAATTGCTCGGCATCGCCCCGGCAGCCCGCGTCGAGGAGCTTGCCCAGCGATTAGCCGACCGCGATGCGGCCGCGGGGCTTGCCCTGGTAGACGCGGCAGTCGCAGCCGGTGCTGATGCGGGGCAGTTCTTGGACCAACTCATGGGCTACTACCGCGACGTGATGGCGATCGGCGTTGGCTGCCCACCGGAGCGAATGCTCTACGCCCTGCCTGCCCAGTACGAAACGGCAAAGACGTTAAGCGAACGGTTAGGCGTGACAACGCTGCTTGCCGTGCTACAAGTGCTCGACCAGACGGCTGCCCGGATGCGAATCAGTGTTCACCAGCGGACGTTGGCCGACATGGCGATCGTCCGAATCGCGTCGCTGGAGGACCTGGATGATCTGGGGCAAGCGGTGGCCGATCTGCGTGCTCAAGGAGGCGATTCGGTTGCCACTGCATCGCAACCTCGCGCACCACAACCTCGACCGGCCCCCTCCCCGCCACCTTCTAAGGCGTCCTCCCCTCAGGCAGTGCCACCCGCTACAACAGCGCCTCACCCCGCCCCTGTTAAAACACCGCCGACTACGCAGCCCACAGCGAAACCCACAGCGCCACCTGCTCCCCCTAAAGGGGCTGAGGCCACGCCCACAGAAGCGGGCGGCTTGAGAGAACAATTGGCTGCTCAACTGCAAAATCAAGGAGCCAGCCCTAAGTCACCACCTCCTCGCCCTGTGTCGCGCCGGGAGCAACAAGCCAAAATCGCCGAAGAGCCGATCGTTCAGCGTGCGATGGAATTGTTCAACGTACCGCCCGATAAAATGAAGTACCTGCCCCCGCAAAAATAGTCGTCGGCATTTGGCTACCAGCGTTTTCGATCGTAGAACGACAAAGCGCTTAGGGCAGCAAGGGATAGTAATAATCCGGTCGGCTCGGGAACAAACACCGGTTGATCGATC
>JAJRUA010000455.1 GCA_024278035.1 Planctomycetota bacterium
AAGCGGTAGTTTTGATGCTTCCGGTGGTAAAACACATTATCTTGCAGCGGTAGGCCCTCAGGCCGCTATGGATGGCTCATCGCAAGGGCGCGAATTTCGGAAGTTCTCCGACGGCACGTCCAAGACGATTGTCCTTGTCCAGGTGGGTAACGACCAGGCTGTTACTTGGACCAAGCCGGAAGACTACGATGTGGTCAGGCATGACGCCAATCCGGTGAACGGTATCGGATCGATTCATCCTGGCGCCTTCCTTGCCGCGTTCGCCGATGGCCATGTAAAAGGACTTCCGATCGATATCGACGTTGCCATACTGCGAGCCATGCTCACCTGCAACGGACGAGAACCGTACGATTGGCCCTGAATGAGCGCTTATTCGCGTCCCGGATGCTTCTTGGAGAGGGGGGACTGCTGGAGCAGGGGCTCGTTAGTCAAAGTCATTGAACCAGACGCGCAGCTCGCTTTCGTATTCGCTTGCCAAGTCGCCGCGGACGAGCGTTCGTTGAAATTCGGCGAGGCCATGCTCCCCCGTGTCGGCCTCTTCGGCACTTCCGTAGCGGAGCATGGGGTCAGGGGAAGTTAGCTTGTGGCAGATTCCCATCAGTTGTTCGCTGTCGGTTACTTCGGGAGGAAGGATCTTGCCGAGGCGTTGCGGCAAAGTTCGCTTCGCTTCGAGCAGCTTGGTGTAGTCATTGATGCCGGCGAAGAGGGGCTGGCCAGCAAGCAATTCGACCAGCACGTAACCTAAACTCGCAAGATCGGCCCGGGGAGTGAACTCTTCTCTCTCAAGCATTTCAGGAGCAGCGTACTGGGGTGTGCAAGTGCGCTGGGCTGGCATGTTGTCGAGGTCGATGGCGGAGCCGATGTCGATGATCTTCGGATTGCCATTCCGGTTGATCATGATGTTGGAGGGTTTGATATCGCCGTGGACGATTTTCTCACGGTGCAACGCACCCAGGCCGCCGAGAATTTCACGGACAATAGCAACCGCCATGCCTGCTTTTAGGCGAGGCCGAATGGGGCCCCTCGTGGCGATTACGTTGTTGATGTATTCCCACCTTTCCGCATTGACTCTCTCACGTAGCCGCTCGAACAAAGCGGAGGTGAGCAGCAAATCAAGGTCGTAGCCATCGACCCATTCCATATCCAGAATGCGAATCCGATCTCGTTCAATAAAGTTTTGGACATTGATCAAATTGTCATGCTGAATTTGTGCAATGCGGCTGCTGACCTCGGCCATGCGGTGCATGGCTTCGGCATAGACTTTTTCTTCGCCGTAGCGCTCGGGGGAGAAAAACTTTAGCGCAACGGGCAGAGTAAAGCCATCGGCGCCGCGGCGTTCGCTAAGATAGACCACCCCTTGGCCCCCGGTGCCCAGCAGACGATTCAAGCGAAGATGCTCGGTCCAGCCGAGCCGTTCTTTTTGGATGAGTTTGTCGTAACGATCGCAGAGTTCAGAATCTCTCGGCGTCTTGGGCTTATCGCCGTGAAACGTAAGCGTTCGACTTTGGTGGATTACCGTGGTGTTCATGGTTTGCGAGCAGAAGACTCGCCTCAGGATCGTACGAAGATAAATGTCGAGCTGACTGCCGGAAATCCGCTACTCATCTTTGCGGACGAAGGTGCCAGGCTGCTTGCTCGGGGCGGGGGTAGCCGAGTTGTTTGTCAATTTGGTTGAGGAGAGTCTTTCCGCGGGCGAAACGCTCTAAGTTGTCGCAAAAGAAATCGGTGACGTCTTCTACCCGACGAGCGGTTTGGCCTCCTACGTGGGGGGTGAGGATAAGGTTCGGCTGATCCCAAAGCTTACTGCTTTCGGGCAGAGGCTCGACCTCGGTTACGTCGATGCCGGCACCTGCCAATTGTCCCGATTCGAGCGCGTCGGCCAAGTCCGATTCCACGACCAAGGGGCCACGTGCCATGTTCACCAGGATCGCCCCCCGTGGCAACAGGCCGATCCGCCGAGCGTCGATCATTCCACGTGTTTTTTCCGTGAGCGGGGCTGCTAGCACGAGGAGGTCGATCTTGGGGAGGATCTCATCGATTCGATCGGCTGCGATTAACTGAGCCACATGCTCTGGCTTTTCAACCGGAAAGCAGTCAGTGGCTCGGATTTCGCAGCCAAACGGCTCAAGCACCTCGGCCAACCGCCGTCCGTTGCCACCAAAACCGAGGATTCCGATCCGAGCGCCATGCAGGTCGCGTGTCGGGCGACGGATAAATTCACGTGCCTTTTGCGCACGCATGAAGACAGGAAGGCTCCGAAGCAAGGCCAAGAGCAACGCGAGTGTGTGGTCGGTCACTTGGTTCGCCAGCAGGCCCGAGGCACTGGAAACTGTGATGTTTGACCCGATCACTTCGGGCGTAAGGCAATGGTCCATTCCGGCTGCTGAGGACTGAATCCACTGGAGTCGCCCCCTGGAGACCACCTCGGCCCACGGAACGGGCACCTTGGCGTGGCCACAGTAAATGTCTGCCGACGGCAATTCTTCCGCAATTCGTTCCTGCCCTGCGTTGACGACTTCGCCCGCAAAGCCAACCTCGTCCATCTTCGCTTCAATTTGCTGAATATGTTCTGTTTTCACAGGGTAGCAGAGGACGATACGCACGATAGATTCGTCTAAAAAGGTTTTATGGGATTTCTGTTATTCACGAGTATAGGGCATGCCGAAAATATAGGCTCGGATTAACGATTCTTCCCCTAACCGTTGGTAAGTGGGTGGTTTACAATTGGGAGGGTAACTCTTGCGGAAACGCCCTGCCCTGCCCCGTTTTGTCCTGCCCTACGCGATTTGCTAACTTTCAGCTATGCCCCAACAGCGCATGTCCCAAATATCGAAGGTTGCCATCATTCTCGTTGTTGCGCTGCGACTTGCAACGGGGTGGCATTTTTATAGCGAAGGGGTCAAGAAGCTCGAACCCGGTTTTTCCTCGGCGGGCGTCTTACGTGCTGCGACGGGGCCGCTGGCTCCGCTTTACCATGGGATGGTAACGGGGCCCCACGATGCTTTTTCGATCCTTTCAGCCCCCTTGAAGGAGGGGGCACGATCGCCTGAGGAAGCGTCCGAGATTGCCAAGTGGCAATCGGAGTACGCCAAGGCTGCCGCTGAGGCGATAAAAAAAGGAGAGCCACTTCCGATCGAAGTTTCGCCCCACGCTTCCTACGCGTCTTTGTTAGCCAACGTTCGTGAAAATTGGGAACAGGGGCTTGAACGACTTCGGCAACACGGCGTTGCGGAGGAGCCAATGGCCCGGGCTGAGCAGATCATGAAGCGTGAACTGGGGGATTTACTTTACTATTTCTACGGTGAAGGCTCTGCGGTGGATGAATTGCGTCACGAGGCGTGGCGCTTGGACCAAATGCGTGAAGAGGTGATCGGAGAAAGTCCTGCTCCGTTCCTGCACGATCGGATTAAAAAGAAAGAGGCTAAAATCCAAAAAACGCTCCAGCCATGGGCCGCCGCCGTGGCGCAGAGCGAAGAAAGCGCTATCAGCGCTGTGGCCGATCTGTTGGCGACCGGTGCGGAAGACGCGCCAACCGCAAGCCACGTAAAATCGGCCCTTGCCGAGCGATCGCTCCTCAAGCGAATTGACCTGATCGTAACGTACGTCGTCATCGGCTGTGGCGTTGGTCTTTTTCTTGGACTCTTCACACCGCTTGCGGCAGTGGTTGCGGCGATCTTTTTGCTATCGATCATGGCGACCCAACCACCGTGGGTTGCCGATGCCAATACGACTTACTTTTTCTATCAACTAGTTGAGGTTGTCGCTCTGTTGTTGCTGGCTGCCGTATCAGCGGGCCGCTGGGCTGGCCTCGACCGCCTGATCTTCGGCCCTCCGCCCGTGGTCGATGATTCTCCTTGGACCTGAACAATCAATAAGAATCACGAATAACACGGGGCCAGAAAAGGCTATCAAAACGACCTCCGTACGATCCGTGAAAACCTGTGGTTAAAAACAGTTAAAAACAATCGCTAACTTGCTAGCGAACCTTAGAGGAACCTGAGTGATGAACCTAACACCTGAAGAAAAGGAAGTTGGCCAAGAGAATTTTCGCCGTGTGACGGGCGAGCTCTTGGAAAACAATCCGAATCGCCGTGAGTTTCTCCAAGAAGTGACGCTTGCCGGAGCCGTTGCGGCGGGCGGCTTTGGTGCTGCCTACTGGGGCTACGGGAAGAAACTCGATGACCGCCTGCGAATTGGCATCATCGGCACGGGCGACGAAGGGAACGTACTGATCGGAGCGCTCAACCCTGACTTTGTCGAGGTGAAGGCGATTGCCGACATTCGCCCCTACAGTCAGCATCGCGCGTTCCACGGCGATCATTACAGCCCGTCGGCAATCAAAGCACGCCCCGGCTTGATCTCTGTCTATGGCTATGCGGACGAGACAGCCGCCAAAAAAGAGATTGATGTTTACGCCGATTACCAGGAGCTACTTGATCGTGACGACATTGAGGCGGTTATCATCGCCTTGCCCCTTTGGCTCCACCACCAAGCGGCCGTCCGTGCGATGCACGCTGGCAAACATGTTCTCACGGAAAAATTGATGGCGTGGGATGTGGCGGAGTGCAAAGAGATGGCGCGTGTTGCCGAGGCAACCGACCTGCTCTTAGCGACCGGCCACCAGCGCCACTACAGTGTGCTTTATGACAACGCCGTTGATACGATTCGCCGTGGGTTGATTGGCGATATTCACCACATTCGGGCCCAGTGGCATCGTGGCAATCTTCCGGGACGGGATAGTTGGCAGCCGCCGTTGCCTGTGCCTTTGGTCGGCGAAGAAGAGATGAAGAACGCCCAGCGGGCGGCCCGTGCCGAAGGACGTGAGGCCCAGTGGAAGCAAGAAAACAAACTCATCAACGAGTACTACGCCTGGAGGAAACGAGCCGACAATCCTTCCAAGTACGGGTTAAGTCCCTCCGAGGCCGAGGCGTGGAAAGCCAAGGTCGCTCAAAAAGAGGCACAACTTGCCGACATTGCGATCGACGCCGCCTCTTACGGCTATCAGGCTCGCGAAATTGAGGGCGGTTACCAACTCACGGCGATGGAAGAGCTGATTCGCTGGAGGCTGTGGAACCGAACGGGCGGTGGCCTCATGGCAGAACTAGGGAGCCACCAACTCGACGCTTCTGGCATCTTCATTAGCTCACAGTTCGAGGGGCACGCAAAGGTAAACCCGCTGAGTGTTGTCGGTGTCGGCGGGCGCTATCTCTTCCCCCATGATCGAGATGTCAACGACCATGTTCTTGCCTCTTACGAGTATCCAGGTCGAGGCTACTTTGAGAACAACGATCCGACGAGCGCCAAAGTGGCCGATCCCAACAAGAAGGTGGCCGTGAGCTACTCTTCGCTCAACGGGAACGGCTTTGGCGGGTACGGGGAGATTGTTTTGGGAACTCAGGGAACCCTGATCCTTGAGCGAGAGAAAGATACGATGCTCTACTCTGGCTCGAAGACATCGACCAGCGTCAAGCTCGATGACAAAAAGGGGCTTGTCGATTCCTACGAAACGGGTGGCGGCATCACCCCTGCCGCTCAGGCCGTCACACAAGAAGTGAGCCGTGGCTACAAGGAAGAGATCGAGCACTGGGCCTGGTGCATCCGGAATGGTGAACCTGCCGAGACACTCCACTGCCATCCGAAGGTCGCCCTGGCCGACGCCGTGATCGCCCTAACGACCAACTTCGCCATGGCAGAGCAGCGCCGCATTGAGTTCAACCCCGAGTGGTTCGAGCCCAAGAGCGACGCCGTGCCAACGGGCCGTTCGCCGAAGAAGGCAAGCGACGTGAAAGCATGAATCGCCGAGGTGGCCTAGAAAAAACAAGGTAAAGAAGCAGCAATAACCTTGGGATAAGCCCCGTGTACGAACGGCTCAGCTCGTTTCATTCTCCTGCCGGATTAGCCAGAGATAGCAGGCTCCCGACAGACCGGCAGAGCCGTAGACCATCGCCATGACCATGATTTGGTACCGGGCGGCAATCAGCGGATCGATGCCCGAGAGGACTTGGCCCGTCATCATGCCAGGGATTGAGACCAATCCCACGGAGAGCAGCGCATTGGTGATAGGAATCAGTGCTGTCCTGAGGGCCGTGTTGCGGGCCGTTGCATAATCGTTGCCATTCTCTCGCTCCGATTCAAACCGCTCAGCGGCCAAGCTGACGGCGTTCATCGAGTTAGAAAAGATCATCCCAGCCAGCGGGATCATGTAACGAGGAGCGAACCAAGATTCGAGCGTCAGCACCCCCTGGGTCACCAGCAACAGCGTCGTAACGCCGCCGATCGTAATCGCGAGCAGGGCCTTGCCGTAGAGACGAAGCGAACGTCCTTGGACGGTCCGCAGGGAAATCCAGCTCGCGATGAGAAGCATCACGGTGAGCACTAGCAGGACGACACCCGAGTGCTTTGTTTCAAAGAGGCCAGTGAGGACGTAGCCGATCAGCAAGAGTTGCAACAGCATGCGGCCAATCGCATAGACGGCTCCACCTGCTCCAAGCGACCATCGCCAATGAATCGCCACGACTAGGGCGACCGGGATCATGCCAATCGCAAGGCGCGAAAGCGAAATGGTGGGAAGTTCGGCAAGGAGCATGTCGGTTGTTTTAATGACTCACGCAAAGGCGCAAAGGAAAAAAGAATTCGACGCGGAGCAGTGTAGGAATACTGGGCGGATTAAAAGGGATTTATACGGATTACGAAAAGAAAAATGCGAGTCTTATTTTTCTTGGCCTCCTTTGCGT
>JAJRUA010000044.1 GCA_024278035.1 Planctomycetota bacterium
CGGAGCCCGTATTATCCGATCGTTTCTCCTAGCCACAGGCGAAAGCCGACGGTGGAAGCAGGCAAGTCACGGCTTCCACCTGCGGCAAAGAGAGAGGATTTCCCGTTTTTATCGTTGCACCCGAACCTTGACGGTCCCCGCAGGTCATGCCATAGTTACGGGATTACTTGAGAGAAACATGATGACCAGTGCTTGCCCCTTTTTGCCGCTGCTACTACTTGCCCCGAGAGGGTCGTAGGGTAGCGCGCCACGCCAATCAGCATGTTGCCAGCACCCTGGGGCCCTTAGGCTTCAGGGTTTTTTCGTAGAGTTCTGCGGCATGCCTCCGGAACATAGTTGGGGTATTCATATTTTTTAGCCACTGGGCACCTTCCGACGTGCTCAGAGATAATGTTTTACTCTTTTCGTTTTTATCGAACCGATTCCAAAAACTTATGTCCGCCAAGAAATCCATCACGATTTTTGACACGACCCTCCGCGACGGCGAGCAATCGCCCGGTGCCAGCATGAATCTGGCCGAGAAGCTCGAGGTGGCCCAGGCGCTTGTGGAACTCAAGGTCGATGTCATCGAGGCGGGATTTCCTATCGCTTCGCCAGGTGACTTTGAAGCCGTACGTGAAATCGCCCGAACTGTCCGCGGCGTACAAGTTTGTGGGCTCGCTCGTAGTAACGACAAAGACATTGATCGCGCGGGCGAAGCGGTTCGCGAAGCGGAGCAGCCCCGCATCCATGTCTTTCTTGCTACCAGCGCTATTCATCGTGAGTTCAAACTCAAGATGGACAAAGAAGAAATAATCCGCCGTGCTGTCGATAGCGTCCGACGGGCTCGCAACTTGTGTGACAACATCGAGTTTTCGCCCGAAGACGCTTCTCGCACAGAACTTGACTTCTTGTGCGAAGTTGTCGAAGCGGCGATCACTGCTGGGGCGACAACGGTCAACATTCCTGACACGGTCGGCTATGCCACGCCGGCCCATATGGCCAACGTTATTCGGACGCTCATTGAACGCGTGCCGAATATCGATCAAGCCGTGATCAGCGCTCATTGCCACGACGACCTGGGGCTCGCCGTTGCCAACAGCTTGGCAGCGGTCGAAGCGGGGGCCGGACAGGTGGAATGCACGATCAACGGCATCGGCGAACGGGCGGGCAATTGTGCCCTTGAAGAAATTGTCATGGCACTCCGCACGCGTAGTGATTTTTATAGTGCTGATACACGGGTTGATTCGTCTCGGCTCGTGCCAACAAGCCGCCTCGTCTCGGGCATTACGGGGATGCAAGTCCAGCGTAACAAGGCGATTGTCGGACGGAATGCCTTCGCCCATGAGTCGGGCATCCACCAGGATGGCATGCTCAAGGAGCCGACGACGTATGAAATCATGCGACCCGAGGATGTTGGGTTTACGAAGACCGACTTGGTTTTGGGCAAACATAGTGGTCGGGCCGCGTTGGCGGACCGGGCCGTGGCGCTCGGTTACCAATTGGATGCGGAGGAATTGAAATCGGTTTTTGCCGAGTTCAAGGAATTGGCGGACAAGAAGAAGGAGATTTTCGATGCCGACATTGCGGCCCTCATCGAGCATCGCAATGACTCCACCGGGGACGAATGGGTGCTTGTTTCCTATGAAGTAAAAACCACTTCCGGTGAAGTTCCTTCGGCAACAGCCACACTTCGCCGAGGTGATGAGCAAGTGACCGAAACCTATTTCGGCGGCGATGGCCCCCTGGATGCGCTGTTCCGGGTGGTTGAGAAAATCACTGGAGCGAAGGTGCTTGTGCGAGACTATCGTGTCCATAGCGTCTCACGAGGCAAAGATGCCCAAGGGGAGGCAAACCTTGAAGTCGTGGCCGACAATCGGCTTTACCGAGGCCGTGGCGTCTCGACCGACACGGTCGAGGCAAGCACGATGGCGTTCGTTGCTGCTGTGAACCGCGTCCTCGCTGGCGGCGGACAACCACTTGACCAGCATCTCGATTCGATCTGATATTTTTCCATCACTCCTGTCTGTGATCTCCGTGGTGAATCGGGTAGTCTGCTAGCCAGATAACCTATTCTTCAAGTACGGAGCGACTCGTTGGATCCTGGACTTCTTACAATCTCAATTCTCGGCGGATTTGTTGGCCTGATTGTTGGTGGTGAGCTGCTCGTGCGCGGTGCGTCGAACCTCGCGGCGGCGGCTAAAGTGCCCCCACTCATTATTGGCTTGACGGTGGTCGCCCTGGGGACCAGTGCGCCGGAACTCGCCGTCTCTGTCCAATCGTGCTATGCCGGCAAGACCGACTTGGCGGTGGGCAACATCGTGGGGAGCAACCTGTCGAACCTGCTGTTGATCCTTGGTGTGGCGGCAATGGTCGCCCCGCTCGCCGTGAACCGGCGGCTCTTTCGGCTCGATATTCCCGTGATGCTCGCCGCGGCAGCGTCGGTGCTGGCGCTCGGTTACGATGGCACCATTTCACGAGGCGAAGGAATCACCCTCGTCATCGCGACGGTACTGTATTTGAGTTGGACCATCGCCGAGGGACGCCGCGAAGCAGCTAATTCCAATGAAGCAAAGGCTCTCGAAGCAGAACTTTACGATCTCACCCCCCACGCTGCCCCGTCCACGATCCGTGAGATTCTTAGCAACGCCGCGTGCCTCGTCGGCGGTCTGATTCTGCTCGTCGGGGGATCGAATTGGCTGGTAAAGGGTTGCGTCGATTTGGCGACCCGGCTTGGCGTGGGGGAGCTGGTTATTGGCCTAACGGTCGTTGCGATCGGAACGTCGCTTCCAGAACTGGTGATCTCTGTGATGGCCGTCCTGCGAGGCAAGCGTGACCTGGCGGTGGGCAATGTCGTGGGGAGTAATATCCTTAACGTGCTGGCGGTCCTCGGTTTGTCAGCCGTGGTCGCTCCTGACGGCGTGAACGTTGCTCAGCAGTCGCTTCAGTTCGATATTCCGCTGATGATTGCCGTTTCGGCGGCCTGCCTCCCTATCTTTCTGACGGGGATGGGAATCAGCCGAATCGAGGGGGCCGGCATGGTGCTTTATTACTTAAGCTACCTGTCTTGGCTCGTTTATTCGTTCGGCATCGCGAAGGAGCCGCCTAATATAGGGTCTTTAATGGGATTCCTTACACCGCTAGCAGTGGCTATGTTAGGGCTCGCTTGGCACAGCCGGCTAAAAAGATAAGCAACAAAGCATGAAGCCATAAATCCCCCTCCCCCTTTTTAGGGGGAGGGGGCTGACCTGAGTACACGGGTTCCTTTACCCCTCCCCTAAAAAGGGGAGGAGAAAGCACGTAAACCATACCGATCAAGTCTTCTCCATCTATCTCCTGTTCCCCGAGGCCCCGCCGTGAGTTCGGTTCAAATCCGCTTGTCTGTGATGATGTTCCTCCAGTTTTTTACTTGGGGGACTTGGTTTGTGACGCTTGCGCTTTGTCTGGGGGCCAATGGACTCAGTGAATCCATTGGGGGAGCGTATCAAAGCGCCCCGATTGCGGCGATGATCGCGCCCCTTTTCTTGGGGTTGATCGCTGACCGGCTGTTCCCGTCGCAGATCGTCCAAGGAGTGCTGATGCTCATCGGCGCTGGCCTGATGGTACTTGCCACGAAAGCTGTTGAAGCGGGCGATGGAGGGCGGGCAGTATGGCTCTTTATTGCTTACATGCTTTGTTACATGCCGACGCTTGGGCTGGGGAACTCGATTGCGTTTGCCAATATCGACGATCCCAACAAATTCCCCGCGATTCGTGTTTGGGGAACGATCGGATGGATCGCTGCCGGCCTGTTGGTCGGAGCGCTCGGCTGGTCGAGTGAGATCAACATTCTGTGGCTCGCTGCTGCCGCCTCTGCTGTGTTCGCCCTCTACAGCTTCACGCTTCCCCACACACCGCCACCAGCCAAAGGTAAACCCCTAAGTATCGGTAGCCTATTGATGGTCGATGCCTTTCGCATGTTGAGCAACGTGCCGTTCTTGATTTTTATGATCTGTTCCACCCTGATTTGTATCCCTCTTGCTTACTACTATAGTTTCGCGCCCGTGTTGCTAGCCAATGTTGGCTTTGAGCAGCCGGCTTCGACCATGACAATTGGTCAGATGAGCGAAATCTTCTTCATGCTGCTGATTCCGTTCTTTATCCGTCGGCTAGGCGTGAAATGGATGATTATGATTGGCATGGGAGCCTGGGTCCTGCGTTATGTCCTGTTTTCCTATGGCGCGTCGGGGCAAGTCACTTGGATGATCCTTTTAGCGGTCATTCTGCATGGTATTTGCTACGACTTTTTCTTCGTTACCGGTTTTATGTATACCGACAAGAAAGCCCCCGCCGATGTCCGTGGCCAAGCGCAAAGTATGCTCGTCTTTTTCACACAAGGAATTGGCATGTTCTTCGGCTTTAAGATTGCTGGCGAACAATTTGGGAAGGCAATGACCAATCAGGGGGCCTTGTCTGAGGCGATCACGGATGGTCGGACTGGCGAAACAGTCGGATTCCTCGAATCCTTTTCAAAAATGTTCAGTGTCTCCCTACCAGAGGGAATCGACTCAACGCTGCTAGCAGAGACGATGGCTCAGTGGAAAGAGTTTTGGCTTGTTCCCGCCTGCATGGCAGGAGCGATCCTTGTTTTGTTTGCGGTCGCCTTCTGGGATCGGGTGGACACGAATTCAGAAGCGGACGAAACCGCCTGAACGATAGCATTGACGCAAAGGCCAAAGCGGCAATGCCACTGCAAGCGATTGAGATTTAGCCCCTGGCGCAAGCCGGGGATCATGAAGACCAACCCCTGACTTGCGCCAGGGGCTATTGTCCCCATTTTTCTTTGCGCTCTCCCTACTCTGCTGATTCATTAAGCTACCGCCCCCGCCAGAGTCGATGCAACCGACAGAGCCCGCAATCTTTCCGCAAAACGGAATCTTGCAACGCTCTTATTGGTTCAACTTTATCTGACCCGAGCGACAGCTTGCTAGCGAATGCAATTGTGGTGGTGGTACGCCGATCCTTTGCCCGGGTGGCTCTGGTTGTCGTTTGCTGCGCCTTGCTGGCACTGGGCGGCTGTAGCCGTAGCAAAGCGCGTCTGCGGGCGGATCACGATGCCTACTGCTTGACTGACCAAAAGGCGAGGGGCGTGACAGGCGAGATTGGCAATTACCGCATTGGTGTTGATGCTGACTCGCGGATGTTCGATTCAAGCTCTCCCGACCGTCCGCCCATGCCGCCCGACGACCCTCTCTCGCACACCTATTTGGAATGTGTTGATGGCAAACGAGGGGCCAAGTACTGGCGCGAGGCGCCGAGGACGCCGTTTGTCGATCCGCCTGAATGGCGTCATCTGCTGCCGCTCGATGAGCAGGGCCGTCTGGTGCTCGACACACACGCCGCCGTTCGGCTTGGCCTCAAGAACGACCCTGATTTCCAGAGTGAGCTGGAAGAGCTTTATCTCTCGGCACTGGATGTTTCGTTTGAGCGGTTCCGCTTTGATACGCAGCTCTTCGGGGGCGCATCGACCGATTTTGTCGCAGATGGGCGCATTCGTTCCGGAACGGGGCAATCGTCGAGCTTGCTCAGCGTCTCGCCCAGCAACCCGGCCAACCGCTGGCGACTGGAAAGGCTCACAGCTACGGGAGGGGAGATGGTCGTTGGGCTAGCGAACACACTCGTTTGGCAATTCTCGGGCTCGAACGATTATTTTGGGACATCACTCCTCGATTTTTCGATTGTCCAGCCCTTGCTACGCGGTGGCGGACGAATTCGCATTCTTGAGCGATTGACGGTCGCCGAACGAACCCTGCTGGCGAACGTCCGTGCAATGGAGCGGTTTCGTCGAGAGTATTACTTGAACGTGGTGGTCGGACGATTCCCTGGTGGCGGGCCGCAGCGACGGGGCGGCTTCCTCGGCGGGGCGGGGCTCGCCAACTTTGCTGGCGTCAACCTTGGGGTTGGTGGCGGTGGAGGCGGTGGTTTTTTTGGTGGGGCAGGCGGCGGGGCAGGCGCTGCCGGGGCAGGAGGGTACATCGGCCTCTTGCAAACCCAGCAGGTGCTCCGGAATCAACGGGCCAACGTCGCCGCTCTTCAAGACAGTACCGCACAACTGGTCGCATCGTCCGAAGCAGGGCGGATTGATCGTTTTCAGGTCGATCTCGCACGCCAGGCGCTCTTCAACGCCCAGAGCCAGCTCCTCACCGCCGAGGCCGCCTATGAAACGGCTCTCGATAATTTCAAAGTCGATCTTGGACTCCCTCCCGATTTGGAACTGGTCGTTGCCGATCCGCTGGTCGATCCGTTCAATCTGCTCGATGACCGCCTGACCACTTTGCAAAATCGGACGGCCAAGGCGCTTCAGGAATCTCGCAACGCCAGGCGAGCCGATGCCGAGCTTCCCGCCCCCCGACCAGAGCGTCTTCCAGGGGCCAATCCCCTAAGTTCGGAAGCAGAAGAATTATTCCAACTTGCCGGCGAACGGCTGGCGGAAGTCGAAGCGGACATGGAGCGGCTGCTGGGGGTCGCCCCCGCCCGCCGCAAACATATGCGCCAACTAGGTCGTCAAATTGAAGTTGCCGAGACACGCCTGGATCCGTCGATGTTCGATCCGGCTCGTTTCGACAAACGGCTAGAAGAACTCAAGACGGACCTCACGGCGACGCAGCAAAAGTTCCGCCAGCTCGAGGAGAAATCTTCGGGAGCCCCCCCCGTACTGACGGAACTCTCAGCACAGTTGCTCGAACTTTCCATTCTACAGGCACGAGTACGACTCGACACGATCGACCTTGCTCCGATTGACCTGGAGGCGGGCGAGGCCTTGCAAATTGCGGAGGCCCATCGGCGTGACTGGGCCAATGCACGGGCCGGTTTGGTCGATGCGTGGCGGCTGGTTCATTTTAATGCGAACGATTTGGAGAGCGCCGTTGACTTGGTCTTCTCGGGGGATATTGGCAATGTGGGGCAGAACCCGTTTGATCTGCGTAGCTCGAACGGTCGGTTGCGAGTGGGCGTTGAGTTCGATTCGCCCATCTCACGCCTTGCAGAACGAAACGTCTATCGGCAGTCGCTCATCGAGTACCAGCAGGCTCGTCGTGGTTACTACCGTTTTGTCGATCGCGTTAGCCAAGGCCTGAGGGCAACCATTCGGCAAGTCCGGCTCAACGAAATCAACCTCGAGCTTCGCCGCGAAGCGGTTCTGATCGCCATCGCCCAGGTCGATCTCACGCGACTCCGCCTCTCTGAACCTCCGAAGCCGGGGGCGACCGAGCAGTTCAATAACACAACAGCACGCGACCTAGTGCAAGCCCTGGGTGACTTGCTCTCGGTGCAGAACGATCTCTTGAGCGTTTGGGTCAACAACCACGTTCAGCGTATGAATTTGGAGCTTGATCTCGGGCTGATGCTCGTCGATTCGGAAGGCTTGCGGGTAGAAATCAACCAGCCGCTCAAACTCTTTTTAACCGACGCCCCTTGCTACGGCGGCGGCGATATTCGCCTGCTGCCCTCTGTGGGGCCCCTCAACTTCCCGCCGGAGAAGAACGAGCCCGTCCTGGCTCTCTGACTGGCAAAAAGACTAATCCCCACGGCTTGTGCCGGGGATCGCAGGACAAGGAAGGCAGCTTCTTTCCGTAGGAAAAGACATCTAAGGGTGGGCGATCGAGTCTTGGGGAGGCATAATTGAGGGTGACCTTCCACCTTCTTTTTTGCCAAGCCAAACCAATGTCCTTCTCAACCACAACCGGCTCTTCCCGTCGTGGCGGCGTAGTGTTGTGGACTCTTCTCTGCCTGGTGGGCTTAGGTGCGGCGGGATGGTATGGGTTCGGTTGGTCCTTCCGTGAAAACGAGTCGGCCAAGCATGACGCCGTACTCCACACAATTGAACGGAACGACTTTGAGTTGGTGGTTACCGAACGCGGTACGATCGAATCGTCGGGCAGCACGGAGATTCGCTCCCAGGTACAGGCGACGGACCCCTCGGGCGTTTCCATCTTACGAATTATTGAAGAAGGGGCCGAGGTCGAAGAGGGCGACTTCTTGGTTGAGCTCGACGCGTCTTCTTTGCTCTCGGATCGAACTCTACAAAAAGTGAAGGTCAATACGGCTGAGGCCGCTCAGGTGGAAGCAAAAAATAAATACGAAACGGCACTGATCGCTCGCGAAGAGTATTTGCACGGAAAGTTTGTCCAGGAGCGACAAACCTTCCAGAGCGAAGTCTTCGTTAAGGAAGAAGATGTCAGCCGTGCCGAGGAGTATCTGGCTTATAGTCGCAAATTAGCTGCCAAGGGGTACATCAACGATCTGCAACTCGAAGCGGATCAATTTGCGGTCGAGAAATCGAAGACCGAACTGGAAGCGGCCAAGACAAAGCTCCGCGTGCTAGAAAAATATACCAAGCTCAAAGAGATGAAGACACTCGACTCCGAGATTCTTATTACGAAGGCAAAATGGGAAGCCGATCAAAACAGTTATGAATTGGAGGTTTCGCGACTTGCCGCGATTGAGGATCAAATCGAGAAGTGCCTAATCCTTGCTCCCCGAGCAGGAACCATAAAATACGCTCACGGGAATAACCAATGGAACAATAACGATTTTGTCGTCGAAGAGGGAGCCAAGGTCCGCGAACGCCAAATCATCATCCGTTTGCCCGACGTGACAAAGATGCAGGTCGAAGTGCTTATCAACGAATCATTGATTCAGCATATTAAAAAGGGGATGGCGGCGACCATTTCGCCGGTTGGATCTGAGGATAAAGTCCTCAAGGGAGAGGTTATTCGCGTCAATCAGTACGCCGAGCCAAGCAACTGGCGACGGGCGAACGTGAAAGATTACAAAGTGATTATCCGAATCGACGAATCTTCTGATATCGTCAAGACGGGCATGACGGTCTCCGCCTCCATTAGTTCCATGTTTGTCCCCGACACGATTCAGGCTCCCGTCGAGTCGGTTTACGCCCATGGTGATAAGTTTTTCTGCTTTGTTGATTCCCGCGGAAAACTAGAACCCCGTGAGGTGGCCTGCGGATTGACGAACGATCGTTTTTTTGTCGTGAATTCAGGCCTGAAAGAGGGGGATCGCGTGGCAATGAACCCTCGGCGTCTTCTTGCAAAAGTCGCTTTGCCGGAGCTTCCACCGGAGCAGTTACAGCAAGCGGTGGACAGTGGCAAAGCGGGACGTCGGCTGCGAGAGCGATTGGCTAAGAAGTCGGAGGGGGACACCTCTTCCGGCAAACAGGGTGTGGCTGAATCCAACAAGGAGGGATGAGGTGGCACTAGCCTCGGAATCCGCTGCCTCTCCTCTTGCCGCCAGTATCCATGACTTGCGGAAAGAGTACCCGCTGGTGGGCGGCACCGTCGTGGCGCTCGCAGGGGTCACGTTTGACATTCCCGAGGGCGATTTCGTCTCGATCATGGGCCCTTCCGGTTCCGGGAAAAGTACGCTGCTTAATTTGCTTGGCTGCCTCGATCGTCCGACAGGAGGAGAGTATTTTCTCGGTAAAAATAATGTCGCAGCGATGAGCGACGACGAGCTGGCCGAAGTTCGTTCGACCGAGCTTGGCTTTGTTTTCCAATCTTTCAATTTACTTCCCGCCCTGACGCTGCTAGAAAACATCGAATTGCCACTACATTACAGTGGGCAGCTTGATGCCTCTTCGCGCGAACGATGCGAAGCGATTGCCCAACGCGTCGGCCTAGGGGATCGACTTGACCACCGGCCGGCACAACTTTCTGGCGGGCAACAGCAACGGGTTGCTATCGCCCGGAGCCTTGTAAACGACCCCCGTTTTCTGCTGGCGGACGAACCGACGGGCAATTTGGATACGACCACAACCGGCGAGATTTTGGATCTGCTGAACGAATTGAATGGCGAAGGACGTACGGTCGTTCTTGTGACGCATGA
>JAJRUA010000456.1 GCA_024278035.1 Planctomycetota bacterium
CGTGCCGGCTTGGAAGCGGCGGAAGCGAAACACCTGGTCGGCGCTTGGCGATGGCCGTTGGCGACAGGCGTGATGACCGCGGCAACGGTGGCGCTCGCCTTCTTGCAGATCGATACGCAGCGACGGCTTGAGAGTTGGGAACAACAACCGGTTGTTGTGGCAGTTGCGGTGGAGGAAGTCGTGCCCGAACCCGAAATCATTCGCCCCGCTTATGCTCCCTCGCCGTCGCCACAAAAGCGCTCCGTTTGGCCCTTGTTGGCCGCTTGGGGGTGGGCCCCTTCGGAGCCGGTTCACTCCCAGCGTGGCGGGACACTCAGCGCACGATGGATGTTGCGCGACGGGATCGACCCGCTGGAAGAATGGGACCGAGTGGCACGAATCGACAGAGAACCCATCGGTGACGACGCCGGTGAGCCCTACTCGCCCCGTCGCCCCGCCACAGCCCGAGAACTAATGAAAGAATGGTTCCCCGCACAGCCCGTCCGCCGCCCAGCCCCCGCTGAACCAGCCGACCCGGCCCAACAGCGAGCACGCATTCACCCCACCATCACCGGAGGTTCCCTCGTATGAACCGTCTCATAAAAACCCTTACCACAAGAATCCTAGCCGCAGGCGGAAGCCTGGGGTCCTTGGGGCACCTCCGCCGGCTTCCGCCGGCGGCTAGGAGCCTCGTGTTGGGGTGGTTGCTCATGCTCACTCCCACGGCCTTCGGCGAAATGGTTTGGACCGAAGACCGCGAGATCGATCTCACCACGATCCGGCTAACGGTCACCCCCGCCGACGAACCCCGCCCTGCGTTGCGCCATCGTCTTACACTCCGGCCACAAGACCTGCGCCCCGGTAATTCTGTGGCACATTACATGCGAGCCTATCCGGAGACGGGCTTCTCTTACTTAATGGAACATTTCCGCAAAAAATATGGAGAAGCCTTTGACGAGTGGCACACCCCTGAGTTTCCTCTAAACGACCTCCCCAAAGAAGCTCGCAAAGCGGCACTTGGAATCTCGCATACTATCAAAGCATATTTGGACCCCGGCTCCCATTGCCGTGATTGTGATTGGGGATACAACCTGGCTGATTGGCATGGGAATGAGGTGATTGCCTTCCTTCTTCCGGAAGTCCAATCCATGCGAGAAATGGCAAGGGCGCTCAGTCTGCATGCCCGCGTTGCTATTGCCGAGCATCGGTACGACGACGCGATCAATTCCCTTCGGATTGCTTATCGAATGGGGCAAGACCTGGGCCAGCAGAACGTTCTCGTTTCCAATCTTGTTGGTATTGCCATCACTGGGATTGCCAACCAAAAAACCACCGAACTCATCGCCGCCCCCGATTCACCCAACCTTTACTGGGCCCTTTCGGAATTGCCGAACCCACCGATTTCATTTCGTGAAGCGATTCGCCTGGAGATGTCGATGGGGCCTCGTATGTTTCTTGTCTTAGATAACTCAGATGAGGCGGAGCATACGCCCGCGGAGTGGAACGCTATTTGGAAGAAGCAATGGAAGGCCTTTTTTAATATCGAAGGTGGCGGAGTGTCTGGAAAAATCTTCGTGCCGATGTTTTCAGGGCTCAACGGGTATGCCCATGCCAAACAGCGATTGGTTGATTGGGGCCGCACTCCTGAAGAAGTCGAACGGATGGCGGTCGGCCAAGTCTTGGCGATTTACTCTGCTCGCGTCTATCAAATTGCCGCTGACGAAGAAGAGAAGGCTTTCTACGTTCCCTTTTCACAAAGAAAACCGTCCGATCACCTCAACCAGATTGGAATCTTCTCCGACCATCCCGATCGGGAGTTGATACCGGTCACCCAGGTTCTGTTGCCAAGCTCACGAGCTTGCAAAAGTGCGGAGGTGCGGACGGCTCGTGAAATCGCGGCGTTGCGGGTGATTGAGGCCCTGCGAATGCACGCCGCGCAGAACGAGGGTCGGCTCCCGCGGACGCTCGACGCCGTGACGTGCGTGCCGATCCCTCTCAACCCGGCGACCGACAAGCCATTCCGTTATCACCGTGAACACAAAACGGCCGTGCTGGAGCTGCCCGACTGGGAAGGTTTTCCTGGCCGGTCGGTTCGTTATGAAATCACGATCGCGGAAACGAAATAAACGCGGCGGCGCAAGCCGTCGATTGGCGAGCCGTAAGCGTAAGCGCCCGGAGATTAGGAACCCTGGACTAATCCATCCTCTTGAAGAACGGCATCCGTTGTAAAAACCTCCGGGCGCTTACGCTTACGGCTCGCCTACGAAACTATGGATTGACTTTCATCTTTGCTTTCAATACCGAGAAGTATCCCATGATCACACGTCCCCTCTTTTTGCTACTCGCCTTGCTCATCGCCCCTTTCACACGGGCCGAGCCGCACTCGCTTGCCCCGTACGTGGATGACGACACGCTGCTGGTCGCTCGGGTGCAAATCACTCCGCTGCTGGAAAAGATCGACTTCGAGCAATGGTTCCCCGACCCCGATGCACCGCTTTACTTGCAGGCCAAGAAGGGGTTGGAACAGTTCAGCGGTGTCGTGCGGGTGCTTGAAGGCCTGGGCATTGGCCGGGCCGAGTTGATTGTGGCCATTGCCGACATTTGGCCACAGACGGGGCCGCTGGTGGTTCTTTCGCTGAACGAGGGAGTCGATCCTCAGACGACTGCTGCAACGATCGGGGCGATGCTCTCC
>JAJRUA010000457.1 GCA_024278035.1 Planctomycetota bacterium
GAGGATTCGCAAATATCCCACTCGATCGTCTACCTGGCTCGGATCGTTTCCTATCGCACGACCAATGCCAAGCTCAGCTAATAGCTTGTGGGGCTCGTTCTGGTCAATAATTTTGAGACTCTCACAATAAATTTCCTTCGTATCCACACGCTGCAAAAGCTTGTCGCGCAGCGAAGCGCCCAAAGCAAAAAAAAGCAGTGGGTAAACTATCCAACGTTCCCGTTCCGACATTATTCAGTACTCCAATGTTTTATGTTTGATGTGGGATGTTTGATTGTTGATGTAAGGGGAGGGGTTAGGATTTAGGGGCTAGGATTCAGGGGCTAGGGATTGATCCTTCGCCTCAATCGCGAACTCCTTGTTTCAGAACCAACTATTCAAGTGGCAAAGAAATCTCGATCAGATCAACAATTAAACATCAAACATCTCACATCCCCACGGTTCGCTGAAAGTAAAGTGTCCCCAACTGCCGGTCCGCTCCTACTTCGATTAACGTAAACCCAACACACTCGCCTTCGCGCTCGTCCAAGTCGATCTGAAACTGGCGTAGCACAGTCGAAGCCGCCTCCTCGCCCTTCGCTTCTTTCGTCTTCGCTTCTTTCGTCTTCACTTCAATCGTACAGCCGATCGGTGTCGTCGAAAGTACTCGCCATGTGCCTGATACAGGTTCCGATCCATCGGAGAGCGACATCTCTAGATGCTCTCGGTCGACAAATTCGAAGCGGACGCCCAAATCGTAGCTTTCCCAATCGGTCGCCATGGACCCAGTTGGCGAATTCGCCGTTACGGCTTCTCCGCCATATTTCTCGGCTTCCCTCTCGCTCCGCGCAGTCGCCGTATCGGGACGCCCCTCCCAACGGCCAAGCAACTTATTCGCCGCCTGCTGCTGGCAACCACTCGCGCCAGCCAGCATCAGCAACACGATCGCGGCGCACCACGATCTGCCAAAGCATCGATAAACCATAAAAACGCCGCTCTACTGGTAGAATGTTTGATGTGGGATGTTTGATTTTTGATCTGAAAATTGAGTTCACCCCTACGGAAACATCAACAATCAAACATCCAACCCGCTATTGTACCGCAGCAATCCCCAAGAACCAGCCGGGATTAATACGCCACCAGAGCGTCCCCTTCTGCGTCTACTTGCCACGGCAGCCACACCAGCATCACTCGATCGACCGAGGTATCGCTCTTCCGCAACGGCACTTCCAGCTTTTCCAGTTCCAGATTCTTTGGCTCTAAATCAAAATCGACCTGCTCCAAAGCGTTCTCCAGGTCCTCCTCTATCTCTTCTAAAGCAATCAATTTATCCTCTAGCCGCTCGGCCGCTCTCGACTGCTCGCCTCGCTCACGCATTGTCTGCCGCATCGAAGTCGACGACACTCCCCGACGCTTCGACCCACTCAAAAACATCTGCAACACCTTCCAAAGCATTTCGGCCAACCGCATCCAGAACTGCGATTTCTGCTCGTCGGCCACCTGCTCTGCTTTCCGAACCGCCACTTTTGCGCGTTCTAGCCGCTTGGCAAACTTATCGCGAACCTTCTCCTTCTTTGCATCGCGTTCTTCCCGCGCTCGCTGCGTCATACGAATCCGAAAATCGGCCTCGTCTTCGCCTGACGCCGAAAATTCATCCAATTCCTCACATCGCCACAAAACCAACTTTTCGGTCCTATACAGATGACTCTCCAACTCTTGGTTCCACCGCTTGTAGTTTTTCTCCTGTGCAAGTGCCGAAGCAAGATCGGCAAACTCCGCCCCTGGTTCAGGCTCCTCCTCCAGGGCCGGGCTATTTTCCAACACCAACGCCGAGTCCCACACCGGCTCTGGCATCTCCCCGTGCACAGGCTGCAATACTTCGCAGTTTGGCCACTCGTCTACCTCGTACGACGCCTTCACGTAATGCAACTTGCATTCGCCAAAAATCCCAGCCCGATACTCAAGTCGACTCCCCTCGGGTAACGGCTCCGCAAGCGGCCAAAACTTTTGAACGATACTCGAAGTAATCACCGGCCGCGCATTCGTTTTTACCACTGCCTCTTTAGCCGCCGCCCCCTCTGCTTGCGGTTTCGCCGCCACTTCCGCAGCCAACGCTGCCTTGCGATCTGCCATCACGTCGCGAATTTGGTCGCGCGTCATTGGTCCGCGCAGGTACGACATGGCCCAGCGCGTATGAAAAATCCGCGGGCGGTTATCATGCACGTTGTTCATCAAAAACACTCGGCTGCCGAGCCCGGCCAGCGTCGCTTCCATCTGTGATTTATTGAAGCTCGACCCGGCCTGTGCCGACGCGCCTTCGAGCCCTTCCAGCACGCGAGCCTTGTCCCGCTCGGTCTGAAGTCGTCCCAAAAACCAAGTCCCGCAGTTCGACAAACCTTTGTAATCCAAATCAACCGGGTTCTGCGTCGCCAGCACGACGCCCAACCCATACGCCCGAGCTTGCTTGAGCAGCGTCAACATCGGTTTCTTACTGGGCGGGTTCGCCGTCGGCGGAAAGTAGCCAAACACTTCGTCCATATAAAGCAACGCCCGCAAACTGCCAGTCCCCGGCTGGCTGCGCATCCAGCTCACCACTTCGTTGAGCAAAATCGTCACAAAAAACATCCGCTCGGCTTCGCTCAAATGCGCGATCGAAAGAATCGACAGCCGCGGCTTGCCGGTCTCGGTATAGAGCAGCCGTTTTACGTCGAGCGGTTCGCCCTCAAGCCAACTCGCAAACGAAGGCGAAGCCAGCAGATTGTTCAACTTCATCCCCAGCGCCAACCGATCTTTGGCCGGATAAAAAGTTTCCAGATCGACCACGCCCACTTTCTTAAACGGCGGGTCTTGGATCTCATGAATAAGACTCGGCAGATCCAAACTCCGCCCCTCACGCCACGCTCGATCAAGCACATTCGACAGAAAGATATGCTCTCGGCTCTGTACCGGGTCGGCATCGATGCCCAGCAACGCCAGCACACCCGAGGTGGTCGATTGCACCCGATCGCGAAACGCGTCGCGATCGTCAATCACCTGCTGAGACGGCGCATTGAACGACTTGAGCACAGTCAGCGGGATACCCGCCGAACTGCCCGGCGTGTAAATGGTCTTCTCGACCGAATCGTTGTAGCGCCGAATCCGCTCGCCATCCTGCCCCCAATCGGCAAGCCCATTTTTCCAAAGCGTCGCCGTCTGTTCGGCCAATTCCTCGGGAGTGATGCCCTTGCGACTGGCCGCACCCGGATCGACCCAAGGCGCAAAATCCTTGGGACGAAGCTCAGGAAACGTGAGCAGCAGATTGCCCAGGTCGCCCTTTGGGTCAATTGCAATCACCGGCACCCCGTCGAGCCCCGCCTCTTCGATCAACGACAAGCAGAGCCCCGTCTTGCCGCTGCCGGTCATCCCCACGCAAACCGCATGGGTGGTCAAATTTTTGCTGTCATAAAGGGTCGACTGCGGCGACACCTCGCCTGCCGCCAAGTCGTATTTGCGTCCCAAATAAAACGCCCCTGGATTTTCAATGTCTTTCATAGTTCCTGCTACTCAAATGAAAACGATGCGCCATTCAAAACCCAGGGATTGCAATCCTTGGGCTTGGCATTCTACCGAAACGCCCCCCCCAGCGACTCCCCTACTCTCTCGCCCCCCTTCTCACGGAAGTACCTCAACAACACCTCCACAAATTCCCTCAACTGCAACTCCTCAAGCCCCAAACGCCCAAACGCCTCGACCAACACATACAAACAGCCCACTCCGCCAAATAGACGGCTAAGATATGCCCGTACGGGCTGCGGCACGGCAATCTCGCCGCGTGGTGCCTTGCCGATGATATCCGAAATCGCAGGGATCGAATCGGCCACCGCGATAAACGGCTCGCAGCCAAGCTGCCGCTGAGCAAACCCAAGCAGCAGCCCAGCCCCTCCTTCGGCCTGCTGCCGCGTCACGCCCAAATCTTTCATCAACCGTTCAATCAAATTCACCAAGAAAACCTCC
>JAJRUA010000458.1 GCA_024278035.1 Planctomycetota bacterium
AACCGTTTCGTGGTGTGAAGGTACTCCTTATCAACGACACGGTTCAAATGATTCGCGTTTCGCTTGCCGAACGATCGTCGGTGGCGCATCTTGTAACGCGGCTTGAGATCGACGCGATTGATCCGGTGGAAGTCACGGACCCTGAGAGTGGCAACTTGCTCGGCGTAACCTTTCCCGAGAAAGGTTTGACGCTGCTAGCCCCTTCCGTCAACACGCCCGAGCCGAACGCTTCGGATGCGACGGAAGTGGACCAAATCATCTTGCAACCGCTTGATTCGCAGGCATTTGCTGCTCGGGCTGAGAATCGGTCCGCCACGCAGTATCAAAAAAAGCTCAGCGACTTGGCAATGGCTTTGCGTATTGATTCGGAGAACGCCCATGCCTTGTGGCTCAAGGCGGGAGTTCACGCACAGACAGGCCAAGTCAGCAAGGCGCTTGCCGCCGCGACAACCGCCGCGAAGATTGCGCCCCAAGTGGCTGCTTACCAACTTCGTTGGGCCGAATCGCTTGCCGACGCGGGTCAAAACGACCAGGCCGTCCTAGAAACGCGCAAGGTACTTGACGGAGACGCTCCAGAGATCGTACGAGCCCAAGCACTCCACGCCATGGGGCTTCTCGCTTCGCTCGGTGACGGAAAAATCGCAGGCAAAGCGATTAGCTTCCAAAATATGGCGATTGAAATTGCCGACCGGCTTGCTACCCAGGGAGATGCCATCGACCGCCGTGTGGCAAAGGATTTGTTGATCGATGCTCACCTGGCAGTCGCCCGAGAGATTGCCCGACGTGATTACGGCAACAAAGACGCGATCATCGCCGATTGGATTGGTCGTGCGTCGGGGCTGGCGGAAGAGCGAATCGAAAACGATGGGGGCAGCCTTGAGCTACGTTTGCGTGTGGCGTGCCAAGCCCTTGGTGTCCTGGCTGACATGCGTCCGACCAAGGACCCTACGCCATGGCTCAAAGAAGTGGAGACAACCGCCAAGCAACTGTTTGCCGAGAGCAAGGACGAATTGTTTCGTGCCAAGATTGATTGGATGATGGGCGAGGCTTATCAACATGCCTTACGGATTGAGCACACTCGGGGCGACGCGTCGCAGGCCTTGATACATGGAGCAAAAGCGATCGACCACCTCTCCGCAGGTGCCGAGCCACGTGTCTCGTCTCCCGAGGCAGAGCAAACGGTGGGGCGGCTCTACTTCTACCTCGGAGCGGTCAACGCGGTTCACAAAGAAGACCACACCGAAGCGGTCGGTTGGTACGAAAAGGCACGCCCCATTCTCTCCTCCGAGCGACCCGAGAGCGAGTTTGTCGTTCCAAGACGTGAAGGCGAGGCGCTGGTTAGTATGGCCGTTTCGTATTGGCAAGAGAATCGACGTGAACTGGCGGTAGAGCTGACGACCGAAGGGGCCAAGCTCATGGAGCGGGGCGTCGCCTCGGGCGTGCTGGAGGAGCCTGCCTTGGCGGTTCCCTACGGCAATCTTGCCACCATGCACCGCCGACTTGGCAACACGGACGACGCCGCAGAATATGGCAAACTGGCGCGCGTCGCGAAGGGCCCCGAAGCATCGGCCAAGATCCAAGCCGCGGTTGCAAAGCGGCCCGCTTCCGGCCGACAAGCTAAGGCGACGAAAAAAGGGTCCAGCAGTAGCCAACGGCGTATGGCCCGTCGTCCCACGACTCGCTCTACGCAGACACGCTGAGCGAAAATTTCGGACTGCAGGTGCGACACGTTGACGCAGGCCTCGTGCTGCTAGTCCGGCCGAGCGGTGCGCGGTAAACTGAGAAGAGTATTCGCCGTTCTCTCTGTTCGACCGACACCCATGCCGATTTTTTTTTCTTGTCTACCGGTGGTGATCTTCCTTGCTGCTCTAAGTGCCACCGTTTCAGCTTCGTCGCCCGACGACACGAAAATCAGCGACACGGAGTCCGTCTGGCTTGGCGCGGACGACCTGCTTCGTGGCATCCCTGGCAAAGGGACTGTAGCGACCGAAGAGCTGCGCTCTTGGCTTGCCGACCCGGCCAATCACGGGGTGCTTCGCCCCAGGTTGCCGATTGGCCTGGCCACGGGCGCCGCCGACGTTCGTGGCCTCGACACCAATCCCTTGACCCGTGCAAAGATCGAACTCGGTCGGCAGCTCTTTTTCGATCCTCGTTTGTCACGAGACGAAACGATTAGCTGCGCTTCGTGCCACGATCCGGGCCACGGCTATGCCGCCCCGACGCAGTTTGGCCTTGGCATCGACGGCCAAGAGGGGAATCGAAATTCGCCCGCCGCCTACAACCGCATTCTGAGCAACCAGCAATTTTGGGATGGCCGAGCTGCGACGCTTGAGGAACAGGCTGTGGGACCGATCGAGAACCCTATCGAGATGGGATTCACGCACGACGAAGTCGTTGCACGGCTCAAGCGAATCGAAGGGTATCGGCTGCAATTCGAGCGGATTTTCGGCGAAGACGTAACGATTGGGAATGTCGGTCGGGCGCTCGCTTCGTTCGAGCGAATGCTCGTCACGGGCCCTTCGCCTTGGGACCATTACCGGCGGCTCCTCGATTTTGAGAAGGCGTACGCGGCGGACCTTGCCGACGCGGAAGAATTGGCCGAAGAGGACCCTGAGCTGATCGAAGAACATCGAGCCTTGCAGCAAGCCGCCGCTGTGGCTCCCCTTTCGGCATCGGCTCGCCTGGGGGCCGTGCTGTTTTTTAACGAGCGGGGCCGCTGTGCCCAGTGCCACGTGGGGGCGAACCTCACGGACGAACAGTACCATAATCTGGGCGTTGGAATGTCGAAGGCAACTCCCCCTGTCACTTCTGATACAGCCATCGATTGGGGGCGTTTTTCCGAAACGGGGAATCAAGCGGACCGAGGTGCTTTCAAGACCCCCACGGTTCGCAACATCGCCCTAACGGCCCCCTACATGCACGACGGTTCACAAAAGACGCTAGAAGAGGTCGTCCAGTGGTACGTTGATGGTGGGCACCCGAACCCCTGGCTGAGCGATAAAATTCTTCCGCTCAAACTTACGGCAAAAGAGCAGGCGGCCCTTGTTGCGTTTATGCGGTCCCTGACGGGGGAACTACCCAAGGTTGAGCAGGAACGGCTGCCAGAGTAGATAAAAGGTCCCGTCCCCAAGCCTTCGTGTCCCAGGACTCCTTGCCTTGGCTCTGCGTAAGATATTTTCGCCCATCGGTCCGTAGAAGGAGGGCGTGGGGCGTGGTATCCTGGAAAGGTTTGTGACGGTTGACGTGCTGCGGTCGAGGACGACACGGCTCTCATCCTGTCGCTTTGCTTCCCTTCCCCCTTCGCTACCTCTCCCTTCGCTATGCCTCGCCGCGACGACATTCACAAGATTTTGCTCCTCGGTTCTGGCCCGATCGTTATCGGGCAAGCGTGTGAGTTCGACTATTCTGGTACCCAGGCCTGCAAGGCGCTTCGTGAGGAGGGCTACGAGGTGGTGCTGGTGAACTCCAACCCGGCGACGATTATGACCGATCCGGCTACGGCGGACCGAACCTACATCGAGCCGCTCACCTGGCAAGTGGTTGAAAAAGTGATCGAGCGAGAAAAGCCGGACGCGTTGTTGCCGACCCTTGGCGGCCAAACGGCACTCAACCTGGCGATGGACCTCGAAGCGAACGGCGTGCTGGAAAAGCATGGCGTTGAGATGATCGCTGCGAATGCCGACGTGATCGACAAGGCAGAGAGTCGTGAACGGTTTAAGAAAGCCATGGGCAAAATTGGCCTAGAGGTTTGCCACGGCGAAACCGTTAAGACGGTTGAACGAGCGAAAGAATTGCTCGAAGAGATCGGCCTGCCTGCTGTTGTACGTCCGAGTTTCACGATGGGGGGTAGCGGTTCATCGATCGCTTACAACCGGGCGGAGTTCGACAACCTTGTGCGAACGGGGCTTGAAATGTCGCCGACGACCGAAGTGCTGGTCGAAGAGTCGATCATCGGTTGGAAAGAGTACGAGATGGAAGTAATGCGCGACGCGGATGACAACGTCGTCATTATTTGTGCGATTGAAAACTTCGACGCGATGGGCGTCCATACGGGCGATTCGATCACCGTAGCCCCCGCACAAACGCTCACGGACAAAGAGTACCAGCGGATGCGCGACGCTTCGCTAGCCGTGATTCGTGAGATCGGGGTGGAGACGGGGGGATCAAACATTCAGTTCGCGGTAAACCCCACCGATGGCCGAATGATTGTCATTGAAATGAATCCACGCGTTAGCCGGAGTAGTGCCCTGGCGTCTAAGGCGACCGGATTTCCGATCGCTAAGATCGCTGCGAAACTGGCCGTCGGTTTCCGCCTGCACGAATTGCCCAACGACATTACGCGGGTAACCAAGGCCTGTTTTGAGCCGTCGATCGACTACGTGGTGACAAAGATCCCCCGGTTCACGTTTGAGAAGTTCCCCGAGGCCGATGCGACGCTAACGACGCAAATGAAGAGCGTGGGCGAAACGATGGCCATTGGCGGTACGTTCAAGGAGAGTTTCCAGAAGGCGCTGCGTGGTTTGGAAGTGGGGGCTTACGGTTTTGGTTCGGACAAAAAGGACCTGTGGTATGGGGAGGAACGCCCCACCGAAGACGAGATTCGTGCGAAGCTGACGGTGCCCAATGCGGATCGGGTTTGGTA
>JAJRUA010000459.1 GCA_024278035.1 Planctomycetota bacterium
CGAATGACCGGCTGCCCGAACGGCTGTGCCCGCCCCTACAACTCCGATATCGGTCTCGTTGGCCGGGCCAAGGGGAAGTACACACTTTTCCTAGGCGGCAGCCGACTCGGCGATCGGCTCAATTGGATTTACAAAGACATGGTCCCCGAGGCCGAAGTCGGTGCAACACTCGCCCCCGTCTTCGCCCACTTCAAAGCAAACCGTGAAGAGGGCGAATCCTTTGGCGATTACTGTAACCGCATGGGCCCCGAAGACCTGCTTGCCGCCTGCGAACCATAGCCCCATAATCTTGCCAGGATTAAAAAGGATTGACCAGATTCTTCTTTTTGTATCCTGTCGATCCCTTTCAATCCTGTGATCCTGTCTCGCTTTCTTTCAGCGGGCTTTCGCCGTAGATCAGCAGTTCGCCTTTACGGAGATCGACGCCTGTGAGCTGGAAGCCACGTTTTTTGGTATCGATGATTCGATCGATGTCGATCAGTAGCACGGCCTTCTGTTCGGTTTGTGACCAACGGACCGGGGCGATTTGCTCAAGGCGTGCTTGACGGACTTTGGCAGTGATTCCTTCCATCGGTAGCGTAAGCCTGCCGATCTTGGCGGATTGAATGTCGAGGGCCAGCTCCCCTTGCTCTGTGAGGAAAGGTTGAAAGGCGATCGTGACGATTCCCGCGATCTTTCCGACCGTGCTTTGCATGGCGATCGTGATTTGCTCTTCGTCGATCAGGACGCGTGGCTCGGTAAGGTTCGTCTTGGCAAGATCGGGGAAATCGACCGGCAAGCGACTGGCGAGCCAAGCATTGATTTGGTTCGCCGAGATGCGACTCTGCCACTCCGTGAGCGATTGGGCGTCGCTGTAAAGAGCCGCGAGTTGGCTCTCAAACTCTTGCCGGTCTTGCTCGATTCGCTCAGGATCGACCGTAAGCGTCGCCTCGTAACCGGGGATCTCCGCCGTCGCTGCCCGGTAGAGCGACCACATGGTGATCCCCGCAATGACGAGCATCACCCCTAATGCAGCGGCGGTAATCTTCAGCAATCGGGCCATCGAAGTCAGGTTTTGTAGAACAAGAGAAAGCTCGTGCGAGCCGGGTCGTCCCCGACCCCGGCGGCCCCTGCAACCAAGCCCGAAGCCCCCCTCAGCACCGATGAATCGCATGAGCCGTTGCCAGCTTGACGTTTAGACGTGAGAATGAGCCATATTGCAAGGGCTCCCGCGGGTCGAGGACGACCCGGCTCTCACTGTTTATCTTTCTGTAAAACTAACAATGACGACTGACACTTCGACCGACCCGCTAGTAGCACGCCGTGAGAAACTTCGGGCGATCGAGGCCCTGGGCATCGACCCGTGGGGACAGCGGACCGATGGGCTGACACCGATCGGCGATGCCCGTGCGCTAGCGGAGGACGTGAAGTACCGTTTTTCGGATGGCACCGAAGTCGAATTACCCGACTTTAATAGCGAAGGCGAAGATTTTAATTTTCGGCAGTGGAAAGCAGATCGGAACGAAGAGCATGGGGGTGAACGGGGTGAAGTCACAGGGCCGAAGCTCCGCGTTGCGGGGCGGATCGTTCTGAGCCGATCAGCAGGAAAGCTCGTCTTTATGAACTTGCGTGACATGACGGGCGACCTCCAACTGATGGTTGGCAAGAAGCAAGTCGGCGATTCGTGGGAAGTGGTTGATAAGCTCGACCTGGGGGACCTGATTGCTGTGGACGGAACGCTCATTCGCACCAACACGGGCGAGCTGACCCTCGCCGCTGAGCGAGTCACGTTCCTGACCAAGAGCCTTGAGCCACCTCCGGAAAAACACCACGGCCTGACCGATACCGAACAGCGCCAACGAATGCGTTACGTGGACTTGGCTTACAACGAGGGGGTGATGGAACGATTCCTCGCGCGCTCGGCCATCGTACGGAGCGTGCGTCAAACGCTCCACGACCAACGATTTGTGGAAGTCGAAGGCCCCACGCTGCACGGTATTGCCGGTGGTGCGGCGGCCCGACCGTTCAAGACCCACCACAACACACTCGACATACCACTCAATTTGCGGATCGCCTTGGAGTTGCACCTCAAGCGGCTTATGGTTGGCGGCATCGAACGCGTTTTTGAGCTGGGCCGCGTCTATCGGAACGAAGGGATCAGCCCGCGGCACAACCCTGAGTTTACGATGCTCGAGGTTTACGAGGCGTACGGCAACTACGAATCGATGATGGATCTAACGGAAGCAGTGATCGTCGATGCGATCGATAGCTCAGTGAGAGCCGTGCCGTCGTGTCGTAGATCCGCCGAAGGAGGGGCCACGGCAAATTACGTTCTCCCCTGGGGCGAAAAAACGATCGACTTCACCCCTCCCTTCCAGCGAAAAACCTACAACGAACTCTTCGCCGAGCACGCAGGCATTGATCCGACTGACAACGCAGCGATCCTCGCCCTCGCCAAGAAAATCGGTTTCGACACGACCAGCGAATCGGGCGAGCCGCGTCATATTGACGTTATCAAGAACGAAATTTTCGAGGAAAAAGTCGAAGACGCCCTTGTCGGCCCGATCTTCGTGACCGACTACCCGGCAAGTATTTGTCCGCTCACGAAGCGTAAACGAGACAACCCTGAGGTGGCCGAACGGTTCGAGCTGTTCGTCCACGGTATGGAGATCGCCAACGCCTATACGGAGCTGAACGACCCGGATCTACAAGAAGAGCTTTTTAAGAACCAACTCACGGGTCTCAGCGAAGAGGACTCGATGGCCAAGATGGACGATGATTTCATCCGCGCTCTGAGGCACGGTATGCCTCCGGCTGGTGGCCTGGGCATCGGTATCGACCGCCTCGTGATGCTGCTGACGAATTCGCAGACGATTCGGGACGTGATTTTGTTCCCACTTCTGCGACCTGAGAAGTAGCCACAGAGAGTATCGAGGGGCAATAGCCCCTGGCGCAAGCTAGGGGTTGTGGGTTGTGCTAGCACTCATGGCTGATCTGGTGTTAAGCAGGGCAGTTGGGTACGGTTGAGGGCTGCTCCGGCGCGCCGGGGTCGGGGGCGACCCGGCTCACGCTAGCAGTTAAATTGCCGACCGCCCACTGCCGACTTCTTTCCTTATGTATAAACTCGTTCTCTGCCTGCGCTACTTGCGTACTCGATGGATTGCGCTGGTTTCGATCGTCAGCGTGACGCTGGGCGTGGCGACGATGATCGTTGTGAACGCAGTTATGGCCGGTTTTACGCATGAGATGCAGGACCGGATTCATGGTATTTTGAGCGACGTGGTGTTCGAGGCCCGGAGCCTGGATGGCGTGCCTAACGCGCCTGAGCACATGGAAAAAATCCGTGCCGCGACAGGCGACTTGATCCAGGGAATGAGCCCCACGGCCCACGTGCCAGCGATGCTCGGCTATCAGGTGGGCGATCAGTATATCAACAAACAGGTGAACCTGATCGGCGTCGATCCGGCCACGTACGGTCAGGTGAGTGATTTCGGAAAATACCTACAGCACCCGGCGAACCGCAAGCAATTGGAGTTTGCCCTTCGCGAAGGCGGATACGACACGGCCGACCACCAAGCGGAAGATCCGAGCAAGGCGGCAGCACGGCCTCTGATGGAAAACGCGGGATGGGAGCATCGGCGTCGGAAAGCGTATTGGGATAAACGGAAGGCGGAAAGAGGCAGGGGAGCCGCGTCGTCGAGTCGAATATCTGCTGAAGAGAGGACCGCGGCAACCAAGGATCCCTTCGCCCAAGCCGATGGCGAACCCCAAGGAAAAACGTTCGACCCGATGACCGAGCAGCATACGGGAATTGTGCTTGGCATTGCGCTAGGAAGTTACCGCGATGCGACCGGCAAGGATCAGTTCATGGTCCTTCCGGGGGACGATGTCGAAGTGACTTATCCCTCGGCAGGCAAGCCCCCCAAACCCCTGTCGGCCAAGTTCACAACGGTCGATTTTTACGAAAGCAAGATGAGCGAATACGATGCCTCTTTTGCTTTTGTGCCGATCAAGCGGTTGCAAGAATTGCGTGGCCTTGTGGATCCTCTGACTGGCGTGGCAAGTTTCAATTCGATACAAATTCGTTGCAAGGAGGGTGTCGATCCAGCCACGGTCAGGGACGCGATCCAAGCGGCGTTTGATCCTCGTGTTTATGTCGTCAGCACTTGGCGTGACAAGCAGGGAGCCCTCTTGGCAGCAGTCGAGATGGAAACGGCAGTGCTCAACGTGTTGCTGTTTCTCATTATTGCGGTCGCCGGCTTCGGTATCTTGGCTATCTTTTACATGATCGTTGTGGAGAAAACTCGCGACATTGGCATTCTCAAAAGCCTGGGTGCTAGTGGCTCAGGAGTGATGGGAATCTTTCTTTCGTATGGCCTTACGCTGGGGTTGGTCGGTGCGGGAGCGGGGCTCGTAAGTGGCCTGCTTTTTGTCAGCAACATCAATGAAATTGCCGACCTGTTGGGACGAATCACGGGCCGCCCGGTGTTTGATCCGTCCGTTTATTACTTCAGCCGAATTCCCGTGATTGTTGAGCCGTGGACAGTCGCCTGGATTGGCGCGGGAGCGATGGCGATCGCTGTTGCCGCAAGCATTCTGCCCGCCCGTCGTGCAGCGAGCCTGCATCCGGTGGAGGCTTTAAGGTGGCAGTAAGCAACAATCTACGAATTACGGGATCAATGAAAAAACCTCTTCTTGAAGCACGCGGCCTCTTCAAAACGTACCGCAAGGGCGCGATCGGTGTGCCCGTTTTGCAGGGCGTTGACTTGGTGGTACAGCCACAAGAAATGTTGGCAATTGTGGGTCAAAGTGGCTCGGGTAAAAGCACGCTCCTGCACTTGCTCGGAACGCTTGACCAGCCGGACGATGGCGAGCTTTACTTCGATGGCCATCGTATTGATACACTCGGCCGGCGGGGACGCGATGTGCTACGCAACCGTCACTTAGGCATGATCTTTCAGGCCTATCATTTGTTGCCGGAGTTGTCGGCAATAGAAAACGTGTTGATGCCCGCCATGATTCGCCACGGTGCGCTCGCTTACTGGGCGAAACGAGGGAAGCTGCGGCAACGGGCGTCAGAGCTATTGGAACTTGTCGGTCTTGGCCACCGTACGAAGCACAAGCCGCGAGAACTCTCCGGCGGTGAGATGCAGCGCACCGCGATTGCTCGGGCCCTGATGAACGAACCGCGGTTGCTACTGGCAGACGAACCGACAGGCAACCTCGATCGAGCGACCAGCGAGGGCGTGCTCGAATTGCTCCGCCGGCTGAATCAAGAAAAATGGCTGAACCAAAAACATGGCTTGACGGTCGTCATGGTAACCCACGACCACTCCATCGCCGCCCAAGCGGACCGGACCGTCACACTCGTCGAAGGACGAATTGAATCAAGCAAGGAGACCGGCCTGAGGCTGCCGGCTTGAAACGGCAGACTGTAGGGTAAAACGAGGAGATAAGTTCAATGTAGGGGCTTCTCCTACCGCTTTTCTTCTTTGATTTTTCGTTGTTCCGTCGTTCCTTCGCGGTTCATTGTTTTTACACCTCTGCCTCCTTGGGCATGTTTTTGCTAGAATTGGCTTTATCCTATTTTTAATGGGCCCTCACGTCTCAAGCCTCAAGCCTCCTACCTCCACCAATGCCCGGCCTCGTTTCGATCAATGGAAAGCTCGTTCCCGCTGCTGAGGCGACCGTCAGCGTTTTTGACCATGGCTTGCTCTACGGCGACGGTGTGTTTGAGGGGATGCGTATTTATGGAGGCAAAGTCTTTCGGCTGGCGGAGCACATCGATCGGCTTTACGAATCGGCCTTGGCTATCTGCTTAGAGATTCCGATTGATCGCTCGGCGATGATCGAAGCCACCGTCGCCACGGTGGCTGCCAACCAGCTTGATGAGGGCTACGTTCGGCTTGTCGTCACGCGCGGCTCAGGCACCTTGGGGCTCGATCCTAATCGTTGCCACCAGCCGCAGGTGATTATCATTGCCGACACCATCTCACTTTACCCCGATGAATTTTATGAGAAGGGCCTTGAGATCATCACGTCGAGTGTCATCCGCAATCATCCGGCAGCGCTGAGCCCTCGGATAAAATC
>JAJRUA010000460.1 GCA_024278035.1 Planctomycetota bacterium
CGTCACAGAAGCACCGTGGGGCGTTCCTTACTTAGCGCCCGGTGAATTGAGCTGCCAGACACCCCCCCCCTTTGGCTACACGTTACCCGGTTATGGGGGCCCACAACCACTTTTTGCGGCACCACCTGCTATCCAGCAGCCGGTGGATACTTCGGACGCCGGTTGGCTTGAAATTTTGCCGCCTGATGGAGGTGCCATTAGTCCCGACTTTGGTTTGCCTCGTGAAGCGGTGGTAGAGAACCGGATTCCGAATCCGGTCTATATTCCCGTGCAAGGAGCCGCCGGACGGACCGATGCCACTTGGGAAGCGGCAGCCGATGTGCTGCGTGATTATTTCCCCATTCAGTCGGAACAAAACGTCCGGCTTACGGGTGGCGTGCTGACCGAAGGTCGCTTTGAGACCCCGTGGCAAACGGGAGCGACCCTGTTCGAACCGTGGCGAAACGATTCGGTCGGAGCCTTCAACCGATGGCAAAGCGCGTTACAAACGATTCGCCGTCGCGCGACGGTGCGAGTGATTCCTGCCGCGGGCGGCTATGAGGTGGGTGTGGTTGTCAACAAACAGCTCGAAGATTTGAACCGTCCAGAGCAGGCAAGTGCCGGTGCCGCGTCGCTCCGCAATGATGCGTCGTTGCCGACCGATCGGCTTAATCCAATCGACCGGATTCGCCCTTCGAGCCGCTGGATTGATATTGGCCGCGATGAGCCGCTAGAGCAAGAGATGCTTCAGCGATTTCGGAAACGACTGGCTACCGCAGGATAAAGCTACGCCGTGAAGGCGCTGGCTGAGACCGCGGCTGGCAACCCGAGCGTAGCGATCGGCTGGTTCGTCGGAGCGATTTGTTCCGCCGTGGCGAACGGCAATTTCAGTGTAAACGCGGTCCCTTTGCCAACCGTGCTCTGAACGCGAATCCGACCGCCATGTTGCTCAATAATATCACGGCAAGCACTAAGGCCAAGGCCTGAGCCTCCTTTGCCACTCTCGTCCGGACCCTGCTTGGTTGAGAAGTAGCGATCGAAAATCTTTGGCAACTGTTCTTCGGGAATGCCCGAGCCCGTGTCGCGGATCATCAGATCGACCGTCCCCGTGGCCGTCTCCTCCGTAAGGCGAATGATCACCCGCCCCCCTTGTGGCATCGCTTGGCGAGCGTTGGTCAGCAAGTTGAGCAGCACCTGCTGGATTTGGTTGCCAACGACCATCGCCGGTCGCTGGGTATCAAGGGAGGTTTCCACCGAGACACGGTACTTTTGCATCTCCCGTTCAAGCAGCACGAGCGATTCGCTCACGAGCCCCGACAAATCGGTTGGCACCGGTTCGTTACTACGATTACGGGCCAAGCCGAGAACGCTGTTCGTTATTTTCTCTGCCCGTTGCCCGGCGGAGAAGATTTTTTCGAGCGCCTTGGTCCGGGTCGGCTCGTCCGTATGGCGAATCCCGAGCTTGGCGTAGTTGAGGATCGTTGTGAGGACGTTGTTGAACTCATGGGTCGTCGTGCTAACGAGTTCGCCGAGCGCCGTGGTCTGCTGAGCCTGAAACAATTCCTTGCGAAGGGCTTCGACTTGCTGGCGAAGTTGGTTGATTTCGACAGCAGTGCTATCGCCGTTGTTTGCCACGGTATCGTCCATCCGATTCCTCAGACCTTTTGTAAAAACTTATAGCCCTACAGTTTGCCCCATTTGCGGGCGAGAGCTTTTTCGACCTAAAGTACTGCCGCCACATTGCTTGCGTCGCAGTAAAAACTATCGTCGATCTCGCATGGCGGCCTGTAGCATGAGCGTCTAGAATCCTTGCTCTCTGCCGGAAGGAACCGGCACGCAAGTCAAACTCTAACGATCGACCCAGCGAGGCAAGGATGCTAACGCTGCTAATACCCCCTTCCGTAGATGAACCGAGGCACACGATTGCGCTGAAAGCGCGAACCGGTGGGGCCTGGCTGTTGGTTGAAGCGATCGGCTTGGCCGAGCGCTTTGGCTATGAAGTCATTGAAGCCGAACTCGAAGAAGAGCCACCTGGCCTAAGCTGGCAAGGAGGCCGCAAGCAACTGTGGCTTGATCTGAACGCCCTACCGGCATGGCGACTCGCCACCCTTGCCGACGCCCTACGCGGCGAAGCGGGGCTTTTCTATGCGGAGATGTCCCCCGAACTGGCTGATTACCTCGCCCCCCGCCGTGCGGCGTGAGTAACAACGGAAAAGGGAACTACGATTTCACGAATAGACACGGATGAAGGAAGAACTGTGGGAGGCGTCTCCGACGCCGATTTCGGCCTGTTCTCTCGGGGGAAAATGGCGTCGCGTTATCGGCATCGGAGACGCCTCCCACAAGGAACTCTTTTCGTTGTTCCGTCGTGGCTCATTCTTTATTGACATAGATTTGCTTTTCCGTGATCCACTCTCCCACTGCTGTAGGGAGTAAGCCTTCGCACGATTCCCCAGCCGCAAAGCGCTCTCGTAGGTTGCTGCTGCTGATAGCAACGGGGGGCATCTCGACTTGAAGATCACGAATCACCGTGAGCCGCTCCGCATCGACCAAGCTCACCAGCACATCAAAATCAGGCGCAGGCTCTCCTTCACGGTGAACGACCAGCGGTGTCGCGAATTGAAGCACTTCCGCCGGTTCGTGCCAGTTGGGCAAGTCGTGTAGCGTGTCGGCACCCATCAAGAAAAACAGTTCGGCAGCGAGCTGCTCTGAGTGGATCGTACGGAGCGTATCGACGGTGTAGCTAACGCCCCCCCGATCAATTTCGATTGTTGAAACGGCCAAGCAGGGCTTCCCCTCAATCGCGAGGCGAAGCATTGCAATGCGATCCGCATCGCTGGCTACCGGCCCGTGTGGCTTGTGGGGCTGCACGGCCGCAGGGACCAACCAGACGGTATCAAGACCCGCTTGCGCACAGCAGCACTCGGCCAACCGTAGATGGCCGTTATGAACCGGATCGAAGCTGCCGCCGAGGATTCCGAGACGCATGAGGGAAAGAGGCTGGAGACTTGAGGGAAACAAAGGCCGTGTGAGGCGGGCCGTCCCCGGCCTCGCAGTGTGTTACATTAACCACCAAGCCCCCCGGGGGCGAGGACGCCCGGCTCACACGCTACTCTCCATGTCACAGCAACAAACTCTTTTCGATGCGGAGCTACCTGAGTGGGAGGTCGATGCGCAGTCGCGGGTCTTGGCGGCGACGATCGTTTTTCCGAAAGGAGCCCCAGGCGAATACGATTATGCCATCCCTGATTCAATGGCCGACGAGCGACAGCAAGAAACGTTCGTCGAACCGGGGCGGCGTGTGCGGGTGCCGATGGGGCGAGGCAACCGACTGGTGATAGGCTATTGCGTAGCAGTGGGAATTAAATCTTCGTCACGGCCGCTCAAGCCGCTCGCTGCGGTCATGGACGCGGCAAGCCTGTTGTCACCCGCCATGTTACGGCTCACGCGCTGGATGGCCGATCATTACCTCACGCCATGGGGCCAAGTCCTGCAAGCGGTCGTCCCTTCCGGCGTACGTGGCAAAGCGGGAACGCGCGACGTGACGCTTCTTTCCGTACCAGCAAAGGTCGGCACGAAACTAACACAGCTCAAGCTACCCGAAAAACAACGCAAAGCGCTCGAAACGCTCCTCGCCAGTGGCAAGCCGCTCACGCCCAAACAACTTGCAATACGCGTCGGTTGTACGACGGGCCCAATCAATGCGCTCCGCAAGCGGGGCTTGATCGAAACGCGGGTCGAACGCCTTGATAACAACGCGAACGACCACCTTGCCGGTTCGAAAGAAATTGAGCGCCAGTTGCCCAAGAAGCTCAACTCCGATCAACAGCAAACGCTCGACCTGCTGCTCTCAACGATCAACGGCGGTAAGCATGAAACAATTTTGGTACATGGCGTAACGAGCAGCGGGAAGACGGAGGTTTACATTCAGGCAATCGAACGCGTTGTCTCCTTCGGCAGACAGGCGATTGTCCTTGTACCAGAGATTAGCCTCACGCCGCAAACGGTGGGCCGGTTTCGCGAACGGTTCGACAAAGTGGCCGTGCTGCACAGCCACCTAAGCGATGTTGAGCGTCATCGCCAGTGGCGTCGTATCGCGGCAGGCGATGTGCAGGTAGTGATTGGTGCCCGGAGTGCGATTTTCGCCCCGACGCCCCAGTTAGGTTTGGTCGTCATTGATGAAGAGCATGAAACGTCTTTCAAGCAAGACTCGGCTCCGCGCTATCATGCCCGTAATGTCGCTCTTTTTCGGACCCAAGAAGAGTCCGTACCACTCGTTCTGGCAAGCGCCACGCCCTCTCTTGAAACGTGGTGCCGTACGCAACCCAACACGCCCGCCGAGAAACGTTATCTGCTGGCGGAAATGCCACGCCGGATTGGCAACTTGCCGATGCCAGGGGTCAAGACCGTCGATATGCGAATCGAATCGCAGAACAAATGGACCGGCGTATTGAGCCGCCCCCTCTGCCAAGCCATGCAACAGGCTCTGCGAGACGATGGCCAAGTGATTTTGCTGCTCAACCGGCGTGGGTATTCGACCCACTTGCAGTGTCCCGGGTGTGGGTTTGTCCAAAAGTGCAAGCATTGCGACGTGGCGATGACGTTTCATCGGACCGACTCGACAGTCATTTGCCATTGGTGCGATTATCGAATGGCGCCCCCCCGGTCGTGTCCTGATTGCAAGAGCCCAAAGATTCTTTACGGAGGCCTCGGCACGCAAAAACTTGAAGCGGAGGTGCGTGCCCGATTCCCCCACTCGCCACTCGTGCGAATGGACGCCGACACGATGCGCCGCCCTGGGAGCCACGAGCGGGCCCTCGATGCTTTCCGTAGCGGCGAAACACGCATTTTGCTTGGCACGCAGATGATAGCCAAGGGGCTCGACTTTCCGAACGTGACGCTCGTCGGGGTGATCTCCGCCGACTCGGCCCTGCACTTGCCCGACTTTCGCGCTGCCGAGCGGACGTTTCATCTAGTGACGCAAGTCGCTGGCCGAACAGGCCGGAGCGAACGAGGGGGGCGGGTGTTAGTCCAAACCTTTGATCCCGACCATGCGGCCATCCAAGCTGCCGTGAGGCACGATTACGCGATGTTTGCACGCGGAGAGCTGCCCGACCGCAAGGCCATGGGTTATCCCCCTTATGGTTCGTTTGCGCGGGTTGTTGCCAAAGGCAAAGTTGCCAATCTTGTGGAGGTTTATCTGGATGCCGTCGCGACGAAAATTCGTACGGCCGCCGAATCGGCGGAGTCACCGATCCGTCTCCTTGGCCCCGCGATTGCACCGATCGCCCGACTCCGTGGCGAGCACCGCTATCACTTGCAGTTACAATCGCCCGACGACGAAGCCCTCCGCATAGCGATCCGAACCGGCTGGCAAAGGGTGCCACTCCCCGACGGGGTTCGATCGATCGTCGATATCGATCCGGTGGATATGATGTGAATGGAATTCGGAATGTAGATTCTCGGAATGCGGAATCCGCATTGCAAGAACGCATCTTCCCTTTCCCTTCATGGCCGCGAACCTCTACAATTGCCCTATGTCTTACCGCGGCTTAAAACGTGTTCTTGGCGAAACGAATCTCGAACGGAAATGCCGTTGGTGGTTTGGCATCATGCTGGGGGTGCTTTTGTTTTTAAGCTTCTATTGGTCAGGCCGCCATTTGCAGCAGATCGTACGAGATCAGGACCAGAAGCTGGGACCTGAGTTGGTGCGAGCAGCATGGATGGAGTCGCACTTTCAGTTCGATCTAAAATATTTCACTGCACCAAGTGATTCCGAAGGGGGTATCGATGCCGCCAGCGAAGAAGCCTTAGCTGCCCAGTTTTATCGTGAAATGATGGAAAACAATCGTGCCCTCGGACGAGAGTTCGAATGGTATGCAATTCTCCCGCAAGACAGCTCGTTCAATCCGAAAGGGATCAACTCGCCACAGCACGATTACGAGTGGGAGTATCTCAACCGCTACGCTGTTCCCTTCGATCCACCCTTTGCTGAGAAACGAATCGAAATCGACGGGAAAGAAGTCTATCGCTATTACAAACCACTTTATGCTGAGAGAAATTGCGTTGATTGCCATAAATCGTTGGGCCGCCTGCCGAGAGGCAGCTCTCTCAAAGAAGGCGACCTGATGGCGTTGATGCGGGTTGAGGTGAACCAAGAGGATACGCAAAAAGATATTGCTAAGTACATTGCGTTGATGACCACGGTGGCAGTGGCGATCTTCGTTCTGTCGATGTTTTTGCTCTGGTTTATTGTTCGCTATGTGATCGTCAAGCCGGTGCAGCACTTGCGCGACGTGGCCAATGCCGTTCGTGAAGGCGATATTGATCAACGAGCCGACATTCACACCGGGGATGAATTTGAAGAACTCGCCGGGGCGTTCAACCGAATGCTTCGTCAACTGCTCCATCAGCAAGAAGCTTTGCAAGAAGTGAACGGCAAACTAGATGGCAAGGTCGATCAGCTTGCGCAGCTCAACTTGCAATTGTTTGAGATGAACCGCCTGAAAAGCGATTTTCTTGCCACAATGAGCCATGAACTTAGGACACCGCTCAATAGCATTCTTGGATTTAGTGAAGTCCTTGGATCCATCGACGCGTTGGATGACAAACAGCAGCGCTACGTCGGAAACATTCAGCGATCGGGCAAAATGCTGTTGGAAATGATTAACGACATTCTCGATTTGGCCAAAATGGAGAGTGGCCGCATGGGAATCCATCTATCGGAGTTTCCTGTCGAGGCGGTCATTGTGGCCCAATGCGATATGGCACGCCCTTTGAGCGAACGGAAGAACATTGACTTAGAGTCGATCTGCCCTAAAGGGCTTCCGCCGTTGCGGCAAGATCAGGCAAAGTTGCAACAGGTGCTCAATAATTTGCTCTCCAACGCGATTAAGTTTACGCCTGAGGGAGGGCGGATTATGGTCCGTGTTTCGCGAGAATTGCCGCATGGCGAGCGTCCTTCATCGGCCCGACTTTGTTTGGAAGTAGAAGACACGGGCATTGGTATTAGTAAAGCGGACCAAGCAATCATTTTCGAGAAGTTTCGACAAGGAACTTCGGCGGCTCCGCGCGGCGACGCGATGACGCGCGAACAGGGAGGCACCGGTCTTGGCTTGTCGATCGTCCGCGAGCTTTGCCGGCTGCTGGGCGGCGACGTTTCACTGGATAGCGTTAGTGGCAAGGGGAGCACCTTTACCGTTCGCTTGCCATGGATATTGGCTTACAATGAAAACCTTGATGCCGAACTAGAGCGGGGCGTCGCCGAACTGACCCGCCCCGTCGTTCCCCTCCTTCCCACACCGATTAAGACACCTAACTAAAACACGAGAGACATCCTTGGACGTTCATCTTTATACTGACGGCGGTTGTAGTGGGAATCCTGGCCCTGGGGGATGGGGTTTTCTGTTGATCCATCCGGAGACGGGGAAAGAGCTGGAAAGCTCGGGTGCCGAACGGGAGACAACCAATAACCGAATGGAGCTGACCGCAGTGGTCGAGGGCCTTGCGACCCTCAAGCGGCCCACCAAGATCGAATTATTCACCGACAGTGTTTATGTCGGCAAGGGCCTCAAGGAGTGGATGCCCAAATGGAAGGCAAACGGCTGGCGTCGCAAGGAGAAAGGACGCTGGGCCCCGGTAAAGAACGAAGACCTCTGGCGAAAGCTCGACGAACTCGCCGCCCAGCACACGATCCAATACACTCGCGTCGCCGGCCACAGTGGTCACCCAGAGAACGACCGTGTGGATGGCTTGGCCGTTGCCGCTTATCAAAAGTACCTCTGAAAAAAGACGAATTAGACGCGGAGCAGTGTAGCAATACTGGGCGGATTAAACGGATCGACGCGGATTCTATTTCTTTTGTACGCTAACGAACTGCCAGCATCGTTTAGAAAGAAACGAACCGTGTCGCTTACAGCTAGGATTTCTCCGCGTCTAATTCTTAAGAGAGAAGAGTGGGTAAACTACCGCTATGAATCCTGGCCTGACCGCTCCGATCTCTACGTTGCCGAAGGTGAGCCGTCGGCAGGCGGAGGCGCTTGCGCGGGTGGGGCTTCGGACCCTTGCTGATCTGCTCTTTCTTTTCCCTCGTGACTACGAGGACTTTCGCCACCGACAGGCGATTGCGGATCTCGTCGAGGACGAACCACAAATGATTGTGGGCGAAGTGGTCGAGGTCGATTCGAGCGGTGGCTTTGGTAAGAGTCGTGTCGGCGTAATCGTTCAGGATGAGAGCGATTCGATTCGGGCGATGTGGTTCAATCAATCGTTTATGAGCAGCAAGTTCCAGCCAGGGCAACGGGTACAATTTTCGGGCAAACCGAAACGAAAAGGGCTTCGGTGGGAGATAACCCACCCGCGCGTCGCATGGCTGGACAACGAAGAAGGGGACGTGGACGAAGGCCTCCTCCCCATTTATCCGCTCACCGAAGGACTAACGCAGTACCATATGCGTCGTTTGGTGGCGGCGGCCGTCGAGGCCCATGCGGCCACGCCAGAAGAAGTTTTTCCGGACCGCTTGCTTGCCGAATACAATTTGGCCTCGCTGGCCGCGGCAATTCGGGCAATTCACCGACCGGCCGACGAAGAGGCGCTCGCCACGGCACGCCGGCGGTTTGTTTTTCAAGAATTGTTCATTCTTCAACTGGCTCTCGCCGCTCGACGGTATCAACAACGGGTGGGTTTCAAAGCACCCGAGTTGCCTGCGGAGACCAAGCTCGACGCGCGCATACGGCGACTCTTTCCCTTCGAGCTAACCGAAGGGCAGCAACAGGCGATTACCGATGTGGCGGCTGATATGGCACTCGACATCCCGATGAACCGCCTTTTGCAAGGGGATGTTGGCAGCGGTAAGACGGTGGTTGCCGTTTACGCTATGCTGACGTGTGTTGCCAATGGTTGCCAAGCCGTGTTGCTCGCTCCAACAGAAATTCTCGCCCGACAACACGCGGCGACGCTCGAAGGATTTCTCAAAGCAAGCCGAGTACGAAGCCGTTTGTTGGTAGGCGGAATGTCCGAGAAGGAGAAGGCAGAGGTTCGCGCGGGCCTTGCCTCGGGGGATATTGACCTAGCGATCGGCACCCACGCCCTGCTGCAAGAGAAAGTCACCTTCTCTAGACTTGGCCTCGCCGTGATCGATGAGCAACACAAGTTTGGCGTTCGCCAACGAGCAGCCTTGCGAACCGAAAAGCATTCGCCCCACTATTTGGTGATGACGGCCACGCCGATTCCTCGCACGATGAGCATGACCCAGTTCGGCGACCTCGATGTATCAAGCATCAAAGACTTACCGCCAGGACGACAACCGGTAAGCACGTATCTGGTTGAACCCGATAAGCAAGACCGCTGGTGGGAGTTCGTTCGTAAAACGCTCAAAGAGGGCCGACAGGCGTTTGTCGTCGCACCCCTCATTGATGAGTCGGAAGCGATGGACGCCGCCAGTGTGCAGACAGCTTTCGAGCAATTGACCAACAACGAACTCGAAGCGTTTCGTGTCGGCCTCCTGCACGGACGAATGCCCGCGGCGGAAAAAGACGCGGCAATGCAGGCGTTTCGTGACGGTAAGACGCAGGTTCTGGTGAGCACAACCGTCGTCGAAGTGGGCGTTGATGTGCCCAACGCAACGCTCATGGTAATCGCTTCGCCAGAGCGATTTGGTCTGAGCCAATTGCACCAACTTCGTGGCCGCATTGGTCGAGGCCGCCATGCGGGCGTGTGTGGGCTGCTCTGCTCAGAGGAACCGACCGAACAGGCTCGCGAACGCCTCGACGCCTTTGCCGCAACAACCGATGGCTTTGCTTTGGCGGAGATCGATTTCCGAATTCGTGGTCCGGGCGATTTGTTTAGTGATCGCCAGAGCGGACTCCCGCCACTGCGGATGGCTAATTTGACCCGGGATCGAAAGGTGCTAGAAGAAGCTCGCCAAGCGGCCCGCACACTGTTTTCCGCTGATCCGGGCTTAAAAGACCCGGAGCATACTCGCCTACGCAAACAGATGCTCAAGCGCTACGGAGCGTCGCTCGAATTGGGCGATGTCGGCTAATAAGCGAAGGCGTTAAAGTCGGTGCAACCGCTACGGTTTCTGGCCACATCTTGGCCTTCGGCAATCCGCTAAAAGCCGGTTTATGACGTAGGCTTCAGTAAAGCCTGCGATGCCGTCCGTATCGAGTGCCCTACTGCAAATGCCTCCTCCAGAGAGGCCCAGGAATTATGTTTTATTCGTTTCGTAGACGTCTCCCTCGTCGCCAACGCTTTGGCGTAGCAGCAGTGGAGTTTGCCATTGTCGCTCCCATTTTCTTCTTGGTGGTGCTCGGCATCATTGAGTTTGGCCGGATGGTGATGGTCCAGCAGGTCATCACGAACGCTGCCCGCGAAGGGGCACGAATCTCCGTCTTCGACTCGGCAACGACTGCCAAAGTGAACACTCGGGTAACCAGCTATCTTGCCGCCGCGGGCATCTCAGGAGCAACGGTAACCGTTTCGCCCAACCCTCCCACCAACGCCGCGTTTGGCGAGCAAGTGTCCGTACGAATTGATATTCCCTTTACTGCTGTTAGCGCGCTATCGACACCATTTATGTCAGCAGCGACAACGCTCACGGCAGAGTCCATCATGCGTCGCGAGACGGCAGAGTAACGTTGCCTCAGAAATATACAATTCTTCTTCTTTAATCCTTTGAAGAGGTTTGCCCCATGGGCTTCCTAACTAAGCAATCAAAATCGGACGATCGGCAAGGCGTAATCATCGTCTTATCAGCGATCTTGATGATCGTTATTTTTTCAATGGCCGCGCTCGCGATCGACATGGGTTACATGTTC
>JAJRUA010000461.1 GCA_024278035.1 Planctomycetota bacterium
TACGTCGTTGATCTCTGCCGCCTGCCGCCGAAACTGACCAACTAGATTGTAAGCAACCACCGACGTGTAGAGTTCTTTCTTGAACATGTCGACGCTCTTGGCTCGAATGTTCTCGGTGTTCAGAACTACCTTCAAGTTGCGAATATCAAACTCAACTTGAACCCGATGCTTATACAACTCTGCAACTAAAATAGTACCAACGCGCAAATGTCGTGCCAAATCCAGGTGGGGCCGCGATTTTTCTAAAGTGAGTGCCATTAGGCTAACGCCCCAACGGCTAATTTTCTCAACCCTGTTTTTTAGCTGTGACGCAGCACTAAAACCATCCGAGGAGTCGCATGACATCGTTCCAGGTGACGAAGAGCATGAGGCTTATCAGGAGCAAGAAGCCGACCAAGTGCAGCCCGATGACGACGCGCTCATTGGCCGGTTTGCCGGTGAGGCCCTCCCATGCGAGGAAAACCATATGCCCGCCGTCGAGTACGGGGATGGGCAAGAAGTTCAACACCGCCAAGTTCGCACTGAGCATGGTGAGGGACATCAGTAGCGCCCCCAGTCCTTCGGACGCGGCATTGCCGGCAACCCTAGCGATCGTCACCGGTCCGCCCAACATGCTGGCCGGAATCTGGCTGCCCAGTTTGCTGAGCACTTGAAAAATCTGCGTTAAAGAAGCTTTGGTTTCGTCCCAAGCCAGTTGGGCCCCCTCGCCAAGAGACGTGGCGGTGCGCAGCTCCTTTAGCTCCCGGAGGCCAATCCCCCGAGCGAAACTGAAATCGTCCGAGGCGGCTGGCGATAGCGTGACCGTGTGTTCTTTTCCTAGCCGAGCGACTGTGAGTTCTACCTCAAAGTCAGGCGACTTGTTTTGGATCCTTCGCAGCACAACGGGCCAATCGCGATTCTTTTTACCTTCCATCGGAGCGAGAGGGATTGCATTACTATTCCCATTTTTAGCCAACCCATCCGATTCCTTCGTCGATTGGAGTGTCGCTTTGACGATCTGGTCTCCTGCCTTGATATCCACCAAAGCCGCAGGACTACCTGAGACAACCGCTTCGATGTTGGACAAAAGGTGGCAGGCGACACCGATCGTGGCGTAAGCCACAGGAAGGTCGCTGTTCGATGCAAAGCTGGGCCAAGCCGTGGGGAGCGGCTCTAGCTCCACCTCAAGCGTTGCATCGCCGCGGACAACGGTTAGCTGGGCCGATTCTCCGCGCTGGGCCATCGCTGCGAGACGATCGTCCAGTGTCACAGGATCGGCGATCTCTTCGCCATCGGGGGCCGCACCGAGGGCAATGCCGTTGACATGCGTGATTTGGTCGCCCACCTGTAGGCCTGCCGCTTCGGCGGGGGATTCGGCCTGGATAGCCACGATCGGGCCAAGTTGGGGCACGATGCCGAGCCGTTCCATCGGGTTGGGGCCGACGGTGATCTCGACTTCTTCGCCCCCTGTAACCGGACCAAAGGGATTGGAGACGGTCGTCTTGCCGCCACGAAGGACCGTGTAGGTGATCGGCTGGGCTTTGCGAGCGACGAGCAAAGCGGTCAATTCGTGGTACGCCGTGACGGGCTCGCCATCGACGGCGATGATTTGGTCCCCCCCTTCAAAGCCCTCACCGGCGGCACTCGCCTCAGCCGCCGGCATGTTGGGTTTAACGGGGTCTTTGTCGGCGAGTCGGACCGAGACGCTGGGCGAAAAACCAATCCTCGGCAGGATGCCACCCGTGTCGGGCTTGAGGGTGAGCGTCTCCGTTTTCCCATCGGTTCGCTGGAGAACCATCGTAAGGTCGGCCTCAGGATCCCCCAGCGCAACTCTCTCAGCCAACTGTTTGTAGGTCGGATTATCGATTTCTTCGAGACGCGTGATTTTATCTCCTGGCATCAAACCGGCCCGCCAAGCGGGGGCACCAGGCGTTGCGTTTCCCAGCACACAAGGGCGCGATGGCACGCCGATCCCGAAGGCGACCCACGCAAAGAGGAACGCAAAAATCACGTTCATAATCACACCGGCCGAGATGATGGCCATCCGTTGCGGAACGCTCTTGGCCATGTAACTGCGGCGATGGACCCAGCGTTTTTCACCGTTCGGTCCGACGATTTCTTTCGCATCGGGCGAATTGGCCATCGCTTCGGATTGCTTAATTTCTTCTTCAATGTTGGCGACGTTGTCCTCTTGCCCAAACATTTTCACGTAGCCACCGAGCGGCAAGATGCCAATGCCGTACTCCGTTTCGCCCCACTGACGACTCAGCTTGTAGCCACCGATATCGAAACCGATCATGAACTTATCACAGCGCACGCCGCACATTTTGGCTACCGCAAAGTGGCCCAGTTCGTGGACGAAAATGACAAACCCAAGACCAATTGCAACCTGTGCAATGGCCCAAAGCCCCGCAACACTGATGGCAAGAAGGGGAGTGTATAAGAAAAAAGAAACAGCCAAAGTGTGCATGGAGAGATTGAATTGGAAGATAGGGTGTAACTAATAAAGTCTCACGTAAAGGCGCTAAGACGCAAAGGAAAAATAATGGTGTGCTGAAAGTGCAACGCAGCAGTTGAGCCCCTAGCCCCTGGCGCAAGCCGTGGGTTGTTTGTTAATCGCAAAAATAGTTTGCTTGCAACCCCACGGCTTGCGCCAGGGGCTAAGATGAAATGAAAAACTCTTTGCGGCTTAGCGCCTTTGCGTGAAATCTTCTTGTAAATCATTTGTGGTAGGGTAAAAAATTAAGCAAAAACCCAGGTGTGTATCTCTTCACGGGCCCAGCGATCGAGTTCGACGAGGCGTTCTAAACTGGGCTCCGCTTCGTAGTGGTGCGATTCGAGAATGCTTCGGCAGGCGGGGATGATCTCGGTAAAGTGGAGTTCGCCTTCAAGGAAACTCTGGACCGCCGCTTCGTTGGCCGCGTTGAGGACCGCTCCGCTGGTGCCGCCCGATTGAGCACACTCAAAACCGAGCGCCAGGGCGGGGAAACGGTCGAGGTCCGCCGGCTCGAAACGCAATTCGTGCATTTGTGTCCAGTCGAGCCGCTCAGCCGCACCGCTCCGGCGGTGGGGGTACTCCAGAGCATGTTGAATGGGCAGTTTCATGTCGGGCGGTCCCAATTGGGCAACGATCGATCCATCAATGAACTCAACCATCGAGTGGATGATCGACTGTGGGTGGATCACCACGTCAATTTTCTCCACCGGGAAGTCGAAAAGCCAACGGGCTTCGACAATCTCAAGCGCCTTGTTCATCATCGTGGCAGAATCGACCGTGATCTTGGGGCCCATTGCCCAGGTCGGGTGGGCAAGTGCCTCATCGACGGTGACTTGGGCAAGCTGTTCACGCGGCCATGTGCGAAAGGGGCCCCCACTGGCGGTGAGCACGATTCGCTCGACTTCGTTTCGCTTTCCACACCGAAGCGACTGGAAGATGGCGCTATGTTCGCTATCGACGGGTAGCAATCGCTCTCGCTTGTCTCCAGCGGCGCGTTCTTCGTCCAGGCGTTGCCGAACCAAGGGCCCTGCCATGACCAAGGTCTCTTTGTTGGCCAAAGCAATTGTCTTTCCGGCATCGAGTGCCGCCAGGGTGCTTTCAAGGCCCGCGCTACCGACGATCGCGGCAAGCACGGTATGGACCTCAGGGTGGGCTACCGCCCTGGCAAGCCCTTCTTGGCCCACAAGCAACTCGGTTTCGGAGGGCAAGCCCCGCCAAGATTGCTCAGCGGCGGCCTGCTCGTCGGTGGCAACCACATATCGGGGCAAAAGCTCCTGAGCCTGTTCAATCAAGTCATCGAGCCGTGAATGGGCCGACAGAGCGACCACTTTGAGTCGGCCCTCGCTCGCCCGAATCACTTCGAGGCCATTCAAGCCAATACTTCCGGTCGAGCCGAGGACGGCCACCCCACGAGTCGAATCGTCAGAAGGCGAGGCAAAGGACATGGCAGCACTCGCTGAGGGGGGATGTGACGGGGGGCGTGGGAAAGGAGGCTGGAGGGGGACGATTTATGCGGGCCACGCCCGGTCGTAAGGCTCAGGACGGGCAAGACTTGGCTGTTCCTGCAAGAACCCTTCGGATTCTTGGGCGAACGACCCTGCAACAAACGGTAATCTATGGGTAAGACAGACTTTGCGGCATGCTTCGACAGGATCGGCCCGTCGAATCCTGGATTGTACGGGGGACGCCCGTCCTACGGCAAGACGAGCGAGAGAGGGCCCCTAAACAATGAACTACGGCCGGATTCAATACGTTAAGCTTAACAGGGAAACCTTTTTTAGGGCCCCATAACCACTTCCAGCTATTTTTAACTCACTGTTTTCCAACTACGTTTCTGCTTCTTTTCAAGCAAAATTTCAATGGCTAAGTCCTCCCAAGACTCTCCCGATTCTCCGGACAAGAACGCGTCGGACAAGAACAAGCCCGCCGGGGCCCCGAACGGCGTCCCCCAGGGGGGGAACTTTGTTTGGTACTTGCTAGCGTTTGGCGTGCTGCTGATGCTGGGCGTTACGCTCTTCGGAGGCCCCACGCCGATCGAAGTTCCTTGGACCGACTTTGAGAAGCTGGTCAAAGCGTCGTCCCCTGACGAAAAGGGGTGGGTCGTCATGCGAGACGAATCGACCAAGCCCCCCCGGCTGATTCGCCTCTCTAACCTGAAGGAAGTGGTGGTCGATTATTCCAGGGTCGTTGGCAAAGTTGATTGGCTCATCTTACCCGCCGACGCCGCTTCTGCCGACGCTGCTTCCACCGACACGATAGAAGCGACCAGCGAGGTGCCCAGCGCAGAAAAAGTCTCCGATGCCGTTGCCGCCGCGGAGGTTGGGCCCGAGACGATTCGATTTAGCGTCAATTGGAACCCGGCCCTCGCCAAGCCGGGCCTTTTGTTGGACGAACATAAAATCGCTTACCGTGCTTCGGACCAGCCGAACCCGATGCTCAATTGGATTCCGACCTTGTTGACGCTCGTCGTCTTCGGCGGGCTGTTGTTTTTGATGCTTCGGCGGCTCGGTGGGGCCGGTTCGCCTATGGCGTTTGGCCGCAGCCGTGGCAAGCTCCATGCGCAGGAAGACCTGGAAATCACTTTCGACGATGTGGCGGGCATCGAAGAGGCAGTGGACGAACTGCGTGAGGTTGTCGACTTCCTCAAAAACCCGGAGCGTTACCAACGGCTCGGCGGGCGCATCCCCAAGGGGGTGCTTTTGGTCGGCCCGCCCGGCACGGGTAAAACGCTTTTGAGCAAAGCGGTGGCGGGCGAGGCAGAGGTCCCCTTTTTCTCGCTTAGCGGTTCCGATTTTGTTGAAATGTTTGTCGGTGTGGGAGCCGCCCGCGTTCGCGACATGTTCCAACAGGCCGAGCAACGGGCTCCCTGCATTGTCTTTATCGACGAGCTAGACGCCCTCGGAAAGACCCGCGGCAATGGCGCGGGAAGCCACGACGAGCGCGAACAGACGCTCAATGCCCTGCTCGTTGAAATGGACGGATTTAGCTCGAACAATGGCGTCATCGTGATGGCCGCTACCAACCGCCCTGAAACGCTAGACCCGGCCCTCATGCGACCCGGTCGATTTGACCGCCATGTGCTGGTCGATCGTCCCGACGTGGCCGGGCGAGAAGAGATTCTCAAGGTCCACCTGAAGAATATCACGGTCGATGGGGAAGTGGATGTAAAGGCCCTCGCTTCAATTTCTAGTGGCTTTGTTGGTGCGGATATTGCCAACATGTGCAACGAGGCGGCCCTGCTTGCCGCTCGCAACGAGAAGGAGATGGTCGGCATGGAAGAGTTCTACGAGGCGGTTGAAAGGGCGAGCATCGGGCTCGAAAAGAAGAGCCGCGTTATTCTCGAAGAAGAAAAAATACGCCTCGCCTACCATGAAGGGGGCCATGCCCTCGTTGCCGCCTCGCTTCCCAACACCGACCCCGTACACAAGGTGTCGATTATCCCCCGTGGGCTGAGTGCCTTGGGCTACATGCAGCAGCGCCCCGAAGGCGACCGCTACATGATGACGCGTCGCCAGCTCGAAAGTCAAATCCAAGTGATGCTTGCCGGCACACTTGCCGAAGAGCTAATGCTGGAAGACGTTGGCACGGGGGCAAGCAACGATCTGGAACGCGCCACGGCCGTCGCCCGAAGCATGGTGATGGACTACGGCATGAGCCGCCTGGGGCGAGTGAATTACCGTGAGCGAACGAGCGGCTTCCTCGGCGGCGAAGCGGGCCCTGCGCTGCAAACCCATAGCGAGCAGACGGCCCGAGAGATCGACCAAGAGGTCAAACGCATCATTGACGAGGGCCTCGACAAGACGCGTCGCATCTTGTCCGAACGTCGCTCGTCGCTCGAAGCGATCATGGTTGCCCTGCTTGAACTCGAAGTGATCGACACGGAGCAATTGGCCAAGATACTCGAAGAATCGAGCCCCGAGCCCAAAATCGTCCCCGGCACCCACACCGAACGAAAGGCGGAAACGCCCGCCGCAAAGCCCAGCGATGGCGATGTCGTAGAGGGGTAAGCTGTAAAACCTACTCAAAAAGCTAAATTAGCGATGCTTGGCGAGCGGTGGACGTAAGCCTACCGATGAACCTATCGAGTCCTGCCATGAGCCAAGCGACAGCGCAGACATCCATGTGTCCGTTCCGCCAAACTTTCAATTACCCGCAAGTATTCCCCTATCGTGAGCAATTGAGTTTGGAACGACGCGGGTGCTTGAGCCTTTTGGGCCGGGGGCCGAAAATCGGGCTTGGCTCCGGCCAGGGATTCCTCCCAACTCCATGAACTGGATTTTTGGGAGAACGTCGAGCGGACGGCGAAAAGCCCGTAAGTAAAGGGTTTTCCAATTGGTTGCCATCGCCCCCCTGGCAGGTCATAATGAGGGCTCGCTTTTCCCCACATTCGATTCTTCCTCCCCCTGCCGTAGCTCGTGAACCGGACTGGTCGCCTTTTTAGCAGCACGTCCCAAAATCGTTAGGTATTCCGGTCTTTCTCGACCGCTAGACACCTTCTGATGGATTTTGGGATGGGCCCAAAGCGTTTCCTCAGGTCTATCGGTTCCTTCTTTCTTTTTGTGGGGTTGGATTGTGTTCTTCAGGCGTTGCTATTCGTTGCTTACTGCTGCCGTGTTGGTTGTTGCGTTGTTGGATGCGAACGGGGCGGCTGCCTTTACGCTTCAAGGGGGCCAACAGCCCCAGCCGGGCGGCGACGGGACACCGCTTACGGTCACCTACAGCTACAACAATTTTTTGGATGGGGGGCTCAAGAACCTTGCAGGGGTTAGCCTGACGCCCGAGTTCTTGCGCGACGCGGCGGAAGAGGCGTTTGGCCTTTGGGCTTCGGTCGCTCCGATCAACTTTGTTGAAGTTCCTGACGTTGGTACGCCTGTCTTCCTTAGCAATTCGGCAGCCTACTTGGCGTACGACGCGGGGGACTTTGGAACGATTCGCCTCAGCCATCGTTTTATCAATGGAACGGATGCGCAAGTGGGCATGCCGGCAGCCAAGGCGGTTGCTTGGTTCCCCAGCAATGGCCCCCACATTGGAAGCGACATTCAATTTGATAATGGCGACCCGTGGGAAGTGATCGGTACGCCAAGTGCGCCAGATATACTCGGTATTCTTGCGCATGAGATTGGTCACACGCTGGGCATCGGCCACTCGGCAATCAACGGGGCGGTGATGTTCCCCGCCGCTTTGCGTCGCATGGGCCCAGGAACAGGATTGCTCACGGCGGATGACATGAATGCGGTAATCGCGATCTACGGCACAGGCGTTGGCAGTGTGACGCCCCTTATCTCTATACCCGAACCAGCCACGCTGGTGATTATCGCTCTAGGGCTACTTGGAGTAGGGTCTGCCCGGTGCAGGAGGCTCACCACCGGCTAGCGGCCCGATGAGCTATCGGCCTGATGAAACGCGCCATGCGAAGTTTTCTTTCCGTGCCGCTTCGTGGGTGACTTCTGTTCGGCTGTTGGTAACCTACAAGAACACCGAGGCCACAGAGAACTAAAGAGAGACAGCATGTCGAACCATGGCCAAACAATTGAGATTTATCTCCCTGATGGCGAGCCGCGCGGCGTGAGGTTTGCGGGGATCACCACACGCATTGTCCAGGCCATTCAGTCCCCTCGGACCAAACTGGATCAGCTTTTGTCCCGTCCTGAAGCGAATCGGGTGGCGATTTACTTCTTATTTGGCCCGACCTCCTCAGGCGCAAAAACGAGCGTCTACATCGGCCAGACGGAGGACCTTGCGACGCGGCTAAAGAAGCACAACGCCGAGAAAGACTTTTGGACTTCGGTGGTGGCCATTACTTCAAAGACCGATAGCTTTACGCAGGTCCATGTAAAGTATCTTGAGTGGTACAGTATCAAACGGGCCAAGGAAGCGAGTCGCTTCGCGATTGAAAATGGCAACGCAAGTGGCAAACCGTTCATCCCTGAGCCGCTTGAGGCGGATGTGCTCGACACGTTTGAAACGGCCACGCTCTTGTTGTCCACGCTCGGTTTCCCTCTCTTTGAGCCCCCCGCCGGGAAATCGAGCAACGGGCAAGAGAGGTTTTATTGTCGCGGGCAACTTGCTGACGGGGTGGGCGACTTGGTTGAAGATGGTTTTGTTCTTCTCAAAGGCTCGCTTTGTCGAAAAGAACTGTCCCCCTCAAGTTTGGTACTCGCTCCTACGGTAAAAAAATTGCTGACAGCGGGTGTTCTAAAAGCGCATTCTAAGGAACAACTTGTTTTGACCGAGGACTACGTGTGCAATTCGCCAAGCCTCGCGGCAGGCATCGTACTCGGAAGAAAATCGAACGGCTGGACCGAATGGAAAAACTCGGACGGAAAAACGCTCGACGAAGTTTATCGGCAACCGAACGATTCGTAGTTTCCCCGGCGTCCACCGCTGTGTCGCTCGTGCTAGGGGGCTACTGCCGCGGCTTCGTCCGCATCGCGATCCAGCAACTCCTCCAGATGCACCGCGACACAATCGGCCAGCACGGGTGGGTTGTAACCTCCTTCCAAAACGCTGACCAAACGCCCCTCGGCATGGGCCGACGCGATGTCGAGAACCGTTTGTGTGAGGCTTGCAAAATCTTCGGTCTCCCAACCGAGCGAACCGATCGGGTCTTCGCGATGCGCATCAAAACCGGCACTAAGGAGGATCAGTTGCGGGCGTACTTTCTCAGCGAAGTCTTCGAGTTCGCGGGCGAACAGGCTCAAGCAGCGGTCGCGCGATGTGCCCATTTCAATCGGCAGGTTCCGTGTGTACCCCTCCCCCTCGCCTCGGCCCGTCTCTTCCGCTTTGCCTGATCCTGGATAGAAAGGCCAGCGGTGTATCGACAGAAAACCAACTTGTGGGTCTTCGTAAAAAATGTCTTGCGTTCCGTTGCCATGATGGACATCCCAATCGACGATGAGGACGCGTTCGAGCCCCAGTTCATCTATCGCTACACGGGCGGCGATTGCCACGTTGTTCACCAGACAAAAGCCCATTGCCCCGCCCGGCAAAGCATGGTGTCCCGGCGGACGAACGAGGCAGAGTGCCCGTTTTTCTTCGCCCCGGACGACGCGCTCGACCGCATCGCAAACGGCTCCTGCCGCGAGCGCCGCAACATCCATCGACACGGGGCTAACGATCGTATCGGCCTCGGCACGTCCGCCGCCTCGGGTCGCCAAGGTTTGAATCTTGGCAAGGTACTCTGCCGTATGAACTCGCTCGAGTCGTTCGGCAGTGGCGGCTACCCAATCGGGACGAACCGAACGGGTCGCTTGCCCTGAGGTTTCGATTCGGGCCCAAACTTGCTCAAGCCGAGTGGCTGACTCGGGGTGCCCCCCCGTTTCGTGCTGGAGATAATGGGGATGGTAATAAAGCAGCGTCATTGGAACCAGGAGGTCTTAGGCGAGCCGCCGGCGTCAGCTCGCCTTACAACAAAAAACCGCCCCATGATGCCAATGGCACCCCAGGGCGGTGTGTTTTCTCAAAAAAAACTGCCGGCGGACGTCGAACGCCCTAAGCCTCATGCGACCGGCAGCATAATTTTTTAGCTTTCAGTGGTCAGCCTCTTTGAGGGATGCCGTAATACTAACCGCAAAATACTTTTCTAACTACAGCCCATCGAAACCCCACAGTTGTGGCAAAGGTAGCAATTGCCGTTGCGGACGGTGATCGATCCACAAACATCACACGCCGGGGCATCGGTCTGGAAACCCGCAAACTGGTCGTTGCGGGTTTCCTCCCCCATGGCCCCTTTACCCACGGAAACGCCTGCCCTTTCTAGCATCTTGGCACTAACCTCAACGCCCGCCCCGTTCGTTCCCCCATTAGCATGGCCGTTGGCGGCGGTTGTCGTTACTTTCGCAGGGTTGGCGTCTTGCCCCTCCGTCTGCCCATCGGCCTTCTTGGCGATGGGCTTGGTCTCGCCGGGCTCGTCGGGGGGAGACGAAACGGTTTTGGTCGGTGCCGTGCTACTCAGGCCCGCCGGCATTTGTCCCTGCGACGCCTCTTTGTAGCCCGGCAAGAACGTGATACCAAGCCAACGGAAGATATAGTCAATCAGGCTCTTGGCGATGCGGATGTCGGGGTTCTTCGTATGCCCTTGCGGCTCGAACCGCATGTGGCTGAACTTGCGAACGTAATCTTCTAGCGGCACGCCGTACTGAAGGCTCATCGAGACGCTCGTTCCGAAAGCGTCCATCAGGCCGCCGATGGTGCTGCCCTCTTTGGCCATCGTAATGAAAAGTTCGCCCGGGCGGCCATCGGGGAACATGCCCACAGTGATATAGCCTTCGTGGCCGGCGACGCTGAACTTATGCGTCTTTGAGTCGCGTGTGTCGGGCAATCGCTCGCGGCGTGGCTTCGGTTGGGTACCTTCCTCTGAGCCCTTATCCGAATCGAGCTTCGTGTTGAGCGGCTGGCTATCCTTCGAACCGTCACGATAAATGGCGAGTGCCTTGAGGCCCAACTTCCAGCCATCGTGATAAACGGTCGCGATCTCTTCCGGTGTTGTGTTGCGCGGCATGTTAACCGTCTTCGAGATGGCTCCCGAGAGGAACGGCTGGGCGGCGGCCATCATCGTGATGTGGGCACGCCACGGAATGCTCCGTGTGCCACCGGCTGGTGTGAACGCACAATCGAACACGGGCAGGTGTTCTGGCTTGAGGTCCGAGGCCCCTTCAATCGTGTCCTCACGATCAATGTAGGAGAGGATCGATTCGATCTCCGGCTCGTCGTAGCCCAGCTTGACTAAAGCCCGAGGCACCGTTTGGTTGACGATCTTCAGCATCCCCCCACCGGCGAGTTGCTTGTATTTTACGAGCGCGATATCGGGCTCGATGCCTGTCGTATCGCAGTCCATCATAAAGCTAATCGTTCCCGTCGGAGCGAGGACGGTCGATTGGGCGTTGCGGAAACCGTGGGCGGTGCCTGCCGACAAGACTTCGTCCCATTTTTTCTTCGCTGCTTCGCGCAAGTAGGCGGGACAAACTTCATTGATTTTGGCAACCTCTGCACGGTGCATCTGCATAACGCGAAGCATCGAATCGCGGTTCTCTTCGTACCGATCGAACGTACCGACAGCTTCGGCGATTTCGGCACTCGCAAGGTTGGCCGAACCGTGCATGAGGGCGGTGATCGCTCCACAAACGCCACGGCCTTCGTCGGAGTCGTAGGGCAAGCCGCTCGACATCAGCAGGCTGCCAAGGTTGGCAAAACCAAGCCCAAGCGGACGGAACAAATGGCTGTTCTTAGCAATCGTTGCCGTGGGGTAACTGGCGTGATCAACCAAAATTTCTTGGGCAATGAAGAAGATACGGTTTGCCGCTTCGTAACGATCCGTATCAAAAGTGCCTGCCTTGCCTTCGGCAGTATCCTCTTGCCGGACGAACTTCATCAGGTTGATGCTCGACAAGTTACAAGCCGTGTCGTCGAGGAACATGTACTCGCTGCACGGGTTCGACGCGTTGATGCGGCCACTGCTGGGGCACGTGTGCCAACGGTTGATCGTCGTATCGTACTGAACGCCAGGATCACCACAGTGCCAAGCGCACTGGGCCATGCGGTCCATCACTTCCTTGGCCTGATAGGTCGGGCCCTCAACCGTGTTGTCGGTGACCCAGCGCGTTTTCCACTCGCCGTCCTTCTCAAACGCTTCCATGAAGTCATCTGTCAAGCGGACCGACAGGTTGGCGTTCTGGAACATGACGCTGCTGTAGGCTTCGCCATTGAAATTGGCTTCGTACTTGCCACTGGCGATGAGGGTTTGGGCCTTTTGCTCTTCCCGCCACTTGCACTCGATAAAGTCCATCACGTCAGGATGCCAAACTTTGATCGACTGCATCTTCGCCGCTCGGCGGGTTTTGCCGCCCGACTTCACAACGGCCGCAATTTGGTCGTACACTCGCATGAACGAGAGGGGCCCCGAGGGCTGGCCACCGCCGGAGAGTTTTTCTCGCTTCGACCGGAGCGTCGAAAGGTCGCTGCCCGTTCCCGAGCCAAACTTGAACAACATCGCCTCGCTTGTGGCGAGACGCATGATCGCCTCCATGTTGTCGTCCACCGCCTGGATGAAACAGGCCGACCCCTGCGGAAACTCGTACGGGTTATCTGGTTGGCAAACGTCCTCGGCGACCGGGTCCCATCGCCAGTTGCACTTGTTGCCGGTGACGCCGTACTGGTGGTAGAGCCCCACGTTGAACCAGACGGGCGAGTTGAACGCACCGTGCTGATGCAAGCAAAGCCACGACAAATCGCGGTAGAATCGTTCACCATCTTCGTTGCTGGCAAAGTAGCCATCCTGGAGCCCCCAGTCCGCGATCGTACGGCTCACCCGATGCACAAGTTGCCGGACGCTGTACTCTCGTCCAGGTGTTCCCACCTCACCATAAAAGTACTTGCTGCAAATGACGTTCGTCGCAAGCTGGCTCCAAAAAGTCGGCACTTCGCAGTTGGTCTGCTCAAACAGCACCTCGCCCTTGTCGCCCTTGATTTGTGAGGTACGGACCTCCCAGTTCACCGTATCAAACGGGTCGGCAACGCTCCCCTCGCCCGTCGCAGGAGGACAGAAGGTCGCATCGATCTTCAATCGACCGTGGAATTGCTTCGTACCCGAAGCGGGTGAAACGGAATCTTGTTTCGTGTCAAAACCAGCATCAACCGTCGACATGGCTGTTTTTCCTGTAAGGGCTGAAAAGAAATAAGGGGCATCCGTACCGACTGGAGTATATGCACTTACGTACACCACCTCCACAGCCTTCTGGTTCGGCGTCGCTGCCGACCAACTACGATCTCGCTGCGTCTCTCGTTAGGGCTTGCCAACGGCTCAGTCTTTGACTGCCGAGTCCGTCGTCCCCCCATATATGGGCCCCATAGGACCCAACTCCCGAGGAATGGGAGGAGGTCACGCTACACATCCACAATATATTGTACCCGATGCCATCTTGAGTACAATACGTTGGGGTTCAGAGGGGCAATTCTGACCCGGACGAGGCCGGTCGTCAAATCCAATTTCTGGTAGGACGTAACTCGCTAGCACACAACAGGTTGTGTCTACTGGTACCGATTGGCAAAAGTGATAATGGCGGAACAAAAAAGAACGCTTCTCTATTGATAACAACGACTTACGGAAATCCTGGGAAATTGCCTCCGATTTTGGCATGGAAGACATTTTTCTGAGTTCAACCAAGCTCCAAGCGGAGACGGCGCAAGAGGCGAAGGATGGGTAGCTTTCCTGATGGCATCCTCCACCCATTCCGCAATCATTCACGCCTGAACCTTGCCCTGTTGTCGCGGGTCTTGCGAGCACTATGAACAACGCAACCACCAACCCTCCAGCCTATCGCTGGAATACCTCACAGGCCGCTGCGGACTACGACGCCGCTGCACCGGTGATCCATCCTTACTACGAAGCGGTGCAAGAAGCGGTTCTCACCGCCCTGCACTTCGCCAGTTCCGATTCGTTCCATGCGATTGACCTCGGCGGCGGCTCAGGAAGGCTTGCCGAACGTCTGCTTGTAAAATTCCCTAGCGCACGGGTGACGATTGTCGATCCTTCAAAGGCGTTCCTAACGCTCGCACAGCGGCGGCTCAGCCGTTTCGGCAATCGCGTGGCGTTCGCTTCGTACCGGGCACAGGCCCCCTGGGAGACGGCTTGCGAGGTGCCTGACGCCATCGTCAGCACCTCGGCCCTGCATCATTTGGACGCCCATGAAAAAAACGAAGTCTTCACCCGTTGCCATCGTGCTCTCCCCCCCGGTGGCACCTTCATCAACGGCGACGAGTACCGCCCACCGTCGGACGTGACCTATCGCGAAATGCTCAAGGCATGGGGCGAGCATATGGAAACGGCCGTTGCCATCGGCTCCATCCCCGCTTCATTTCGCAAGGTGATCGCTGGTTGGCACGAGCGCAACCTGGACGATTTCGGAGGAGAACGCACCAGTGGCGACGACTGTCATGAAACAACCGAAGAGCAGACGGCTCGACTTTACGGCGCCGGTTTTCGCCAAGTCAAAACCACCTGGCAAGAACGCCTATGGGCCGTCTTGGTGGCACGGGTGTAACGAGCCGTAGCATGGGCCCTGCCCCGTGTTTCGATTTTCCCGGCCAGGAGGCCTGGCTATAGCCTTGCCGTTCCGGCGAGGGGAAGTACGCAGGTGTCACGGCCTACCGCAAGTACAATCCTGGCTACTTCCGTAAGATGCTGAAATGCTTGGACGTAGACGTAGCCTTCGGCCCCCCGTCGAAGAAGCCAATCAATATCGACGAGTCGATGTCGTTAAGCGACATGGTGTAATCGATCAAATTAGCCATCGCCATTTACCTCGGGCGCGGCTGTCTCCAGCCACCCAACCTCAGCCAGCGATCTTGCTGATCTTCACTTTCGTGAAGGCCTTGCGGTGGCCGGTGTGGCGGCGGCTGTTTTTGCGGCGGCGGAGCTTTTGCACCTCGATCTTCGGGCCCTTGGCCTCGCCGAGTACCTCAGCGGTGACGCTCGCGCCATCGACGGTCGGCGTGCCGAGCTTCACGTCGGCTCCGCCACCCACGGCCAAAATGCGGTCGAAGGTCACCGATTCCCCAACTTTCAGGCCATCCCGAAGATCAATGGCCAGTTCTTGGCCCTCTTCGACTTTGTACTGGCGTCCACCGTCAACAATAATTGCGTACATAGAAACGTGACCTGTAGTGCGGGGCGGGCGGTAAGCCGGCCCCCTTCGTTCTTAGGGAAATGGCTGGGGGGA